>JAFMFB010000061.1 GCA_017856435.1 Burkholderiaceae bacterium | reverse complement strand
ATGATCAGCAGCACCAGCATGACATCCACCAGCGGGGTCATGTTGATTTCGCTCATCACCTCCTCTGAGGTTTCCTGGGGTTCAAAACTCATGGAGGTGTCTCTCAGCGGGCCTTGCCGGACAGTGAATTGGCGCTGGTGTTGCCAATTCGGGTGCCGGTAATGAAATAGGCATGCAGATCATGCGCAAAGCGACTCAGCTTGGTCACGATGGCCTTGTTGGCGCGCACCAGCCCGTTGTACCCCAGCACCGCAGGGATGGCAACAGCCAGGCCCAGCGCGGTCATGATGAGGGCCTCACCAATCGGGCCGGCCACCTTGTCGATGGTGGCCTGACCAGCCACGCCAATGCTCATGAGGGCGTGGTAAATGCCCCAGACGGTGCCAAACAGCCCGATAAACGGAGCGGTGGAGCCCACTGAGGCCAGAACCCCCAAGCCAGACTGCAGCCTGGCGGTGGTGTCATCCATCGAATTTCTCATGCTGCGGGTGATCCATTCGCTGATGTCCAGCGCATCATGCAGATGGGCGCGGGTATCGCGGTGATGGGTGGTGGCTTCGTGCCCCTGTTCGACCAGCTGGCGAAACGGGTTGTCCTGCACCGGGCCCAGGCTAGACAGGCCCTCTGCAAGATCAGCACATTGCCAGAAGCCGTTGGCCTGACGGGCCAGGGTTTGATAGCGCCTGATATCAAGGACCTTGAGCAGGATGACGATCCAGGAGGCCAAAGACATGCCCAGCAGGGTGAGGGCGACAAATCGGATGACCCAGTCACCCTGGGTCCAGACATTGAGCAATCCGTGATTCAAATCCATAAAAACTCCGACTTGAGGAAAATTATTCCAGAACAAAACTGATGGGCACGTTGAACCACATGGTTTCGGCGACGCCGCCGCGCTTGCCCGGCACATAGCGCCACTTGAGTACCACCGCCTGTGCCGCCTGGTCAAGGCGGGGGTAGCCGCTGGACTTGCTGATTTCCGCCTGTTGGGCGATGCCATCGGCGCCGATCAGCACCCGCACGACCACGGTGCCCTGTTCGCCCAGGCGTTTGCTAAGCGCCGGATAGGCTGGCTTGGGGTTGTTCAGATAACCCGCGTTGCTGGAGGGTAGTTCGAGCTTGGGGGCAGGCGCGGGCGCAGCCGGGGCAGCTGCTGGTGCAGTTGCAGTTGTTGATGCGGTTGTTGGTGCGCTAGGCGCCGTTGGCCCGGCGGGGCTGCTTGACGGGGGTGCTGGGGCCGGCAGCGCTGGCGTTGGCGCGGGGGTGCTTGTTGCCGGTGGTGCGGGCGGCGGAGTTACGGGCAGCACTTTAGGCGGTGGCGTCGGGATGGGTTTGGGTTTTTCAACCGGGGCCACGGGTTTGGGCGGCGGTGGGGGCGGTGGTGCAGGCGCGATGAATTGACTCAGAACCTGGACTGGCACGATCAATTCAGCGGCACGGTGCAGCAGCCCCGATTGCAAGGCCCAGAGCGCCCCAAGATGCAAGAGCACGACACTCATGACAATCACGAGTCGGCGGTTCACGGTAGCGATGTTTGCCATCCTTGTGATGTTTGCATTGATGTCTTGTGTCGGCCCCAACCAGATGGGTGGCTTGAAGTAAGGGTTCGCCAGTCGATCACACCCGTCTTATTTGCTGGCCCATGGGCGCGCTATTGTCGCTGTCTAAGGCTGTGCCTTTCATGCCAAAGCTCTGCCATTCAATAACTCAGCCGGTCGGGCTGAATTTCCTGCAGGATGGTGGTGGCGATTTCCTCGATGGATTTGGTGGTGGTGGACAACCAGCGGATGCCGGAGCGGCGCATCATGGATTCGGCTTCCGCCACTTCGTTGCGGCAGTTGAGTAGTGAGGCGTAGTGGGAGTTGGGGCGTCGCTCATTGCGAATTTCGCTCAGACGCTCGGGGTTGATGGTCAACCCAAAAATTTTCTTGCGGTGCGGCAGCAGGGCAGCCGGCAGCTGCTTGCGTTCAAAGTCTTCTGGAATGAGGGGGTAGTTGGAAGCTTTCAGCCCGTATTGCATAGCCAGATACAGCGAGGTGGGTGTCTTGCCGCTGCGGCTGACCCCCACTAGGATGACGTCGGACTGCTCCAGATCCACATTGGATTGGCCATCGTCATGCGCCAAGGAGAAATTGATGGCCTCGATCCGGTCGGTGTAGGACTGGCTCTTGCTGATGTCGCTGAAGCGGCCAATGCGGTGGTTGGACTTGATGCCGAGTTCCTCTTCCAAGGGATTGACGAAGGTGCTGAACATGTCTAGCAGCATGCCCTGACAGCCCTGGGTGATCACGTCTTTCACCTCTTCATTGACCAGGGTGGTGAAGACGATGGGCCGCTTGCCCTCAGTGACTGCGGCCAGGTTGATCTGACGCACCACCTGATGCGCCTTGTCAACCGAATCGATGAACGGCAGTCTTATGCGGCGCATATTGTTTTCAAATTGGGCCAGGATGGCATTGCCAAATGTTTCAGCGGTAATGCCGGTGCCGTCAGAGATGAAGTAAATGGTGCGGTTAGGCATATCAGATCGGTCGCATTAGCGGGGTCTCAAAAAAGAAAAGCCGAGCAGAAAGAGTCATGTTCGGGAATCGGCTTGGCGTTGGAATGTCACGACATGATCTACCAGGGCTCGGATGCCTATACGTTCGCCCACCTGGTGGTCGTGGTGACTTGGAACTTGTGCCAGAACTTCATGGCCGTTGTCCAGGCGCAAAGTGTAGAGAAACTCCGAGCCGCGAAATAACTTACGCAGAATCTGGGCCTTGACCGGCGCATCGTCGTCGTGAACGATGTCATCGGCACGCAACAACACATCGCATTGGCCGCCAGCATATTGGCTGGGCAGCGGACATTCGGCCAGATCGTTAAGCCGACCCACTGGCGTATCCACTAGCGTGGTCTCAGGTCCCTCTGCCAAGGTGGCGGGGACAAATACGCCGTGACCGATGAACTCGGCGACAAACCTGCTGACAGGTCGGTGGTAAATGGTGTAGGCATCGTCCCACTGATGCAGCACGCCCTCGTTCATCACGCCGATAAGGTCGCCAATGGCAAAGGCCTCCATCTGGTCGTGGGTCACCAGCAAGGCGGTGGTGTTGGCAGCCTTGAGGATTTCACGCAGGTCCTGGGCGAGCCGTTCACGCAACTCCACATCCAGGTTTGAAAACGGCTCATCCAGCAACAACAAGGCTGGTTGCGGGGCCAGGGCACGGGCCAATGCCACCCGTTGCTGCTGGCCGCCGGAGAGTTGATGGGGGTAGCTGTTGCCCTGACCGGCCAGTCCGACCAGTTCCAGGACTTCCAGTATGCGGGTGTTTCGTTGCTGAGCCGTCCAGGCGTGCAGTCCATAGGCCAGGTTGTCTGCCACTGTCATATGGGGAAACAGGGCGTAGTCCTGAAACACCATACCGATGCGCCGGGACTCTGCCGGAGTCGTCTGCTTGGCATCGCTGACACGCTTTTCGGCAATGGCGATCCAGCCATCGCTGGCAGGCTCAAGGCCAGCGATAGCCCGCAGCAGGGTTGTCTTGCCACATCCTGACGGTCCAATCAGAACGCCAATCTGTCCGGGATGCAGTTGCAGCGTGACCTCGGACACGGCCGGATGTGATCGTGATGAGTACTGAACCGAGAGGCGATTGACTTCCAGAAACATGCGGTCATTGTAAGCAGCGCTCTGCGAGCGGCGATGCCACTACAATTTTTCGGATTCAACCCAAACAGTATTTCTTCCAGTCTGATGCGCTCTCGATTCCATCCGCTCCAAGCCACTGGCGTGCTGGTCATACTCAGCCTGCTGGCGGCGCTGCTGGCCTGGCCGGTGGTTTCAATATGGAGTTCCTGGCTGCACTGGGATGCACAGCGGTTTGACATGCTGTGGGAGATGGTGCGTACGGTCTTGCCCGACTATGCGCTGACCTCGCTGCTGCTTTGCATTTTGGTTGGCCTGGGGGTGGCTTTGCTGGGCCTGTTCAGTGCAGCCCTGGTGACCCTGTGCGATTTTCCTGGGCGTCGCTGGCTCGAGTGGGCGCTGCTGTTACCCCTGGCCATGCCCGCCTATGTGGTGGCCTATGCCTACACAGACTTTTTTCAATTCAGTGGCCCTTTGCAGATTGCGTTGCGGGAAAACCTTGGCCTGCAAGGCGCACTCTGGCCAGATATCCGCAATGTGTGGGGAGCCGGGCTGATTTTTTCCCTGACCCTGTACCCCTATGTCTATTTGCTGGTTCGCACGGCGCTGATGGAAAACGTCAGCAGTTTGATGGACGCAGCGCGATTGTTGGGGGCTGGCTTTGGACGCAGAGTGCGCACCGTTGCCTTGCCCCTGGCGCGACCGGCGGTGGCAGCGGGTGTTGCGCTGGCCCTGATGGAAACACTGGCTGATTTTGGTGTGTCCAGCTATTTTGGGGTGCAGTCGTTCACCGCTGGCATTTACAAAACCTGGCTGGTCATGGATGACCGGATTGCATCGGCCCAGCTGGCGACTCTCTTATTGGCAACGGTACTGATCCTTCTGTTCTGGGAGCGTAAGAACCAGCAAAAGGCGCGCTTTGCTTCATCCCGTGCCTCTGGCGCATTTGATAGCGGGGCAGGGCTCAAGGTCGAAGGCGCTTTTGGGTACCTCTTGCTAGGTCTGGGCTTGTTGCCGGTGTTGCTGGGTTTTGTCTTGCCCTTGGGAATTTTGCTCTGGCTCTGGGCGGCTGAACCTGCCACAGTGGCCTGGGCCAGTTTTATCCAATGGGGTATCAACAGCCTGCGCCTTGGTCTGATCACGGCGCTGCTTGCGGTGCTTATCGCACTGGTGCTGGCCGCCTTGTGCCGCCAGTCCAGTTCTGTCTGGCCGCGTGTGCTTACCCAGATTTTGGGTCTTGGCTATGCGATCCCGGGTGCGGTGGTGGTGGTGGGCGTCCTGCTGCCATTGGGTTGGCTGCAGGGCACCACATTGGGTAACGGCATTTCGTTTTGGGTGACGGCCACCAGCCTAGGCCTAATTTGGGCCTATCTGGTGCGTTTTTGTGCTGTGGCCCTGCAGTCCGTTCAGAGCGGATACGCCCGGATACCTGCCAGTATGGATGAGTCATCCCGTACGCTGGGTGTCACCGGGTTAAGCCTGTTTGGTCGACTACACCTGCCCCTTTTGCGGCGTTCCTCCCTGGCGGCCTTGATGCTGGTTTTTGTGGATGTGATGAAGGAGTTACCTGCCACACTGGTGCTCAGGCCCTTCAACAGTGACACGCTGGCGGTGGTGGCCTACCAACTGGCCCGGGATGAGCGCCTGGGGGAGGCGGCGTTACCCTCACTGGCTCTGGTGCTGTTTGGCCTAATCCCCGTGATCCTTGTCAGTCAGGGCTTGCGTCAGGGGCGCTTGGCCCGTTAGGCCCGTTAGGGCTAGGACTCATGAACCATCCGCCGGTTTGAATTTTATCAGCGCAAATATAAATCATTCTCATTTGTATTAGAATGGTCGGTATTGAAAATCGACCGTGACTGAAGGTAATGCAAATGAAATTTTGGTTTTCGTATAGGGGCTTCCTTTTGCCCAGTGCGCACTACAGAGTTTCCTTGCTCGTTCGGTGGCTTTGTGTCTTGACGCTGGGGTTGGCTGGAGCTGGCACCGGGCTGGCACAAGTGAAGGAGCTCAACATCTACTCGGCTCGCCACTATGCCTCGGACGAAGTGCTGTATGCCAATTTCACCAAGGCGACCGGGATCAAGCTGAACCGGGTCGATGCCGATGACGCCGGCATCCTGGCCCGGCTCAAAGCCGAAGGCAGCGCCTCTCCTGCCGATGTGATCCTGCTGGTCGATGCAACTCGCCTGTGGCGCGCTGAGATGGATGGGCTATTTCTGCCGATCCGTTCGACCACCCTGGAGGCCGCCATCCCCGCCAGTCTTCGGGCAATGCCCGCGGCTGGTGGCGGAACTGCCTGGTTTGGCCTTTCAACACGGGCCCGTATTGTTGTTTATGACAAGCAGAAGTTCAAAAAGTCAGATCTGGACACCTATGAAAAACTGGCAGACGTCAAGTTCAAAGGCCAGCTGTGTACCCGCTCAGGCTCGCACCCATACAACCTGAGCCTCTTCAGCTCGATGGCCGAGCATCTTGGCCCGCCAGCCACCGAAGCTTGGCTCAAAGGGCTGGTCGCAAATATGGCCCGATCGCCCAAAGGCGGCGACACCGATCAGATCCGCGCAGTCGCCACGGGCGAATGTGGTCTGGCGTTGAGCAACAGTTACTACCTGGCCCGCCTCATTCGGTCAACCAAACCCGCTGATGTGAAGGTGGTTGAAAGGATCGGGGTTGTCTTTCCCAACCAGGCCAACCGGGGTACCCATGTCAATGTGGCAGGGGGTGCCGTGGCGCGCCACGCCAAAAACATTGAGGGCGCAACGCGTTTTCTTGAGTACCTGGCCAGTCCTGAGGCCCAGCGCCACTTTGCCGATGGCAACAATGAGTGGCCCGTGGTGACGGGTATCAGTCAGGACAACCCCGCCCTCAAGGCCATGACCGGCGGCAGTTTCAAAAGTGAGCAAATTGCGATCAGTGCGTTGGGGCGCAACCAGGTCAAGGTGCAGCAGATGCTTGACAGGGTGGATTTCAAGTGACTTGCTTGACTTGAAACAACATAAGGCACCCTGACTGAAAGGTCTGTGGCTGGTGCTGCACAGGTACAATGCATTTCCCCGGGCCATACCGGGAAGATCATACTTTTCTTCATGCCAAGTACGCTGCCAGCAGACCAAGAACAAGCCAGCCTTCTTTGCGTGGGGGCTTTCTGCCTTGCTGGCATGACTGGCACAGGCGCTTACCGGTTTTTAAACTCTGGAGTCCTTCTATGTCAGCACTTTTTGAGGCGACCGCCCTGGTTGTTCCGTTTGAAAACCTGAGAATGTCCGATGTCGAGGTGGTCGGTGGCAAGAATGCCAGCCTCGGCGAAATGATTTCACAGCTTCCCGAGGGCGTGCAGGTACCTACCGGCTTTGCCACAACCGCCCACGGCTTTCGCGAATTTCTCAAGGCCGGCCAGTTGGGTGAGCGCATCATGGCCAAGCTTGACGCGCTGGATACCGAAGACGTGCGCGCTCTGGCCAAGGTGGGTGCAGAAATCCGGGCCATGGTGGAAGCTCAACCCTTCCCGGCTGACTTGGAAGCGGCCATTCGCGAGGCGTTTGCCAAGCTTAATGGCAACAACCCGAGCGCGTCCTACGCGGTGCGTTCATCGGCCACAGCCGAGGACCTGCCCGATGCCTCCTTTGCCGGGCAGCAGGAAACTTTTCTGAATGTGCATGGCATTGACGAGGTGCTGCACAAGATGAAAGAGGTGTTTGCCTCGCTCTACAACGACCGCGCCATCAGCTACCGGGTTCACAAAGGGTTTGCCCACGCTGAGGTAGCCCTTTCGGCAGGTGTTCAGCGCATGGTGCGTTCTGATCTGGGGGCCGCGGGTGTGATGTTCACCATTGACACCGAGTCTGGTTTCCAGGATGTGGTCTTCATCACCTCCAGCTACGGGCTGGGTGAAACAGTCGTACAGGGTGCGGTGAACCCGGATGAGTTCTATGTTCACAAGCCCATGCTTGCAGCTGGCAAGAGTGCCGTGGTGCGTCGCTCGCTTGGCTCCAAGCTGATCCAGATGGTGTTCTCCTCGGCTGAGGAGAAAAAATCCAGCGGCAAGCTGGTCAAGACCGTGGATGTGCCTACTGAGTTGCGCAACCGGTATTCACTGACCGATGCCGATGTGCAGCAGCTTGCCAAATATGCGGTGTTGATCGAGCAGCACTATGGCCGCCCCATGGATATCGAGTGGGGCAAAGACGGAGACGACGGCCAGCTCTACATCCTGCAGGCGCGTCCTGAGACTGTGAAAAGCCAGGCTGGCGCCAGCGCCGAGCACCGCTACAAGCTCAAGGGGCATAGCACCGTGCTGGCTGAGGGGCGGGCCATTGGCCAAAAGATCGGCACCGGCCCGGTGCGGCTGGTCCATAACGTCAGCGAGATGGACAAGGTGCAACCCGGTGACATTCTGGTCACCGACATGACCGACCCCAACTGGGAACCCGTCATGAAACGCGCGTCAGCCATCGTGACCAACCGCGGCGGGCGTACCTGCCACGCTGCCATCATTGCACGCGAGCTGGGCATCCCTGCCGTAGTGGGCTGTGGCAACGCCACCGAGTTGCTGAACGACGGCACCCTAGTCACGGTGAGCTGTGCGGAGGGTGATACCGGCTATATCTACGATGGTCTGTTGGAGATGGAAGTGACCGAGGTGCAGCGTGGCGAGATGCCCGATATTCCGGTCAAGATCACCATGAACATTGGCAACCCGCAGCTGGCGTTCGACTTTGCTCAGTTGCCCAACGCCGGTGTGGGTCTGGCCCGGTTGGAATTCATCATCAACAACAATATTGGCGTCCACCCCAAGGCGATCCTGGAATATCCGAACATTGATTCAGATCTGAAAAAGGCGGTTGAATCGGTGGCGCGTGGCCATGCCTCGCCCCGGGCCTTTTATGTTGATAAGGTGGCCGAAGGGGTGGCCACCATTGCGGCGGCTTTCTGGCCCAAGCCGGTGATCGTGCGACTGTCTGACTTCAAGAGCAACGAGTACCGCAAACTCATTGGCGGCAGCCGCTACGAGCCGGAAGAAGAAAACCCGATGCTGGGCTTTCGCGGTGCAGCGCGCTACCTGTCAGCAGACTTTGCCGAATCCTTTGCTATGGAATGTGAGGCCATGAAGCGGGTGCGCGATGTGCAGGGCCTGACCAATGTTGAGCTGATGGTGCCTTTTGTCCGCACTTTGGGCCAAGCCAAGAAGGTGATTGACCTGTTGGCCGACCATGGACTACGGCGGGGCGAAAACGGCTTGAAGATCGTGATGATGTGCGAAGTGCCCAGCAATGCCATCCTGGCCGATCAGTTCCTGGAGTATTTTGACGGCTTCTCCATCGGCTCCAATGACCTGACCCAATTGACCCTGGGCCTGGACCGCGACTCCGGCATGGAATTGCTGGCCGCCGACTTTGATGAGCGTGACCCGGCGGTTGAAGCCATGGTGGAGCGAGCCATCAATGCCTGCCTCAAGCAGGGCAAGTACGTCGGAATTTGCGGCCAAGGGCCCAGTGATCATCCGGACTTTGCCAGATGGCTGGTACAAAAGGGCATCACCTCGCTGTCCTTGAACCCTGATTCCGTGGTGGATACCTGGCGACAACTGGCCATGGACCGACCAGTTTGAACTAAAGCAGCAACACAAAATTTTTGCTGATGTCAAAGGGGCTGTTTGCAACGGTGAACAGCCCCTTTTGCAATCAGGGAAAACCCTGCTTGGGTTAAACCCTGATAAGGCAGCAAAGCGACTGTTTTCTGCAAAACATTCTGTATGCTCGCACCAATCTAATGCATTGATGTCCTTATTGGATTAATTTATGTTGGTTCTTGCCAATGCAGTCAAACTGATAGCTGAGATTGCTCTGATGGCGCTATTTGGGCAGTGGGTGCTTGGTTTGTTGGCTGGAGCCCGCAAGGAGCAGAATATTTTTTACCAGATCCTGCAAATTGTTGGACGGCCTTTCGTCAGGCTGGCACGACTGCTGACACCCAATATGGTGCTGGATCGGCATGTGCCCTTGGTGGCCTTTTTCCTCCTGCTGTTCATCTGGTTGGCCGCCACCATTTACCGGATTCAGGCCTGCCTGCAAATTGGCGTGGAGCTCTGCAAGTGAAGTTCGACCTGAACTATCTCTTTCTCAAGTCGCAGGCCATCGCCCTGTTGCTGTTCAATCAAAAGGAACAGGCGCTTGAGCGCTTTGAGGCCATGCTGACCCTGCGACCGCTTGACCGGTATGCCATGGCCAGCCGTGCCCACTTGTTGGCACAAATGGGCCGTCGGCAGCAGGCGATCGACTGCCTGCAACAACTGGTGGACAGTCAGCCCGGGCTGGCGTCGGCCTGGTTCAATCTGGGCTTCACACTGGAAGAAGACGGCCAGCATGAGCGCGCTGAGCTGGCATTTAGGCGTGCTCTAGACAACGATCCCAAGTTGGACCGTGCCTGGTATGGCCTGGCCCTGGTCCTGATCCAGGGGCGACGCTTTGACGAAGCGGTCGCAGCCCTGAAAAAAAATACAGAACTGCAACCCATGAGTCCGTTTGGCTGGTATCAGCTGGCGCGGGTTCATGTGGATCGGCATGAACCTGAAGAGGCGGTGAAGATTATTCGCCACCTCAGAGGGTTCGAGCCCAAGGTGGCTGCTCAGCTGGAACGTGAAACGGGCTTGCATGCAAGCCCGTCTTTGCAATCCGGTTGAGGAGTCTGCCAATGGAGTGGCGGGCCAGCGCAAGCCGGTCCATGTGAAAGGCCGCGATCAGGTTGCAGGCTGCCCGGCGACTGGCAGCGATCGCGAAATGCCCGTAAGGGTAGAACAATTAGGAGGTAGGTGAAACATGGAGTTAACCGAAAGCCACCGTCAGTACTGGCGGAAGAACCTGAATCTCACGGCAATCCTGCTGGTGATCTGGTTTGTTGTGACCTATGTCGTGGGTTTTTATGCCCGTGACTTGAACTTCAACTTTTTTGGTTGGCCGTTCAGTTTCTGGATGGGCGCACAAGGATCATTGATCGTCTATGTGCTGATCATCTGGCACTACGCCCGCACCATGAACAAACTGGACGCCGAGCACGGTGTTCAGGAAAGCGAGGAGTAAATCATGGCTGGAATGTTTGGATCTGACGCCGGTGAAGCTAGCAATGCCGCTTCCAACAGAGCGTTCAAGCAGAACCTGAACAAGGTTTACAAGTGGTACACCGGGGGCTTCGTCGTCTTCGTCGTGGCCTTGGCCATCCTCGAACAAATGGGCATGCCCCGTTCATGGATCGGCTTTACCTTCCTGATTGCCACCATTGGTTTGTATGCCGGTATCGGTATCATGAGCCGTACCACCGACGCCGCTGAGTACTATGTCGCGGGGCGTCGGGTTCCGGCCGTGTACAACGGCATGGCCACCGGCGCTGACTGGATGTCGGCAGCCTCCTTCATCGGAATGGCCGGTACCCTGTACCTGACAGGCTACGGCGGACTGGCCTTCATCATGGGCTGGACCGGTGGCTATGTTCTGGTGGCGCTTTTGCTGGCACCTTACATGCGCAAGTTTGGCCAGTTCACTGTGCCTGACTTCCTGGGGGAGCGTTACGGCGGTAATCTGCCGCGCTTTCTGGGTGTGCTGGCCGCTATCCTGTGTTCATTCACCTATGTGGTGGCGCAGATTTACGGCGTAGGCCTGATCACAGCCCGTCTGACGGGCGTGGACTTTGCGTTGGGTATTTTCCTGGGTCTGGGCGGTATTCTGGTCTGCTCGTTCCT
>JAFMFB010000004.1 GCA_017856435.1 Burkholderiaceae bacterium | reverse complement strand
AAAACAACCCGTCTGATTTGTACGACTTTTAGGTGTCAAAAAATAAACGTGGTGGAGAGGAGGAGGATCGAACTCCCGACCTTCGCATTGCGAACGCGACGCTCTCCCAGCTGAGCTACCCCCCCACGCAAGAGCCAGATTCTATCGCTCTGTTTTGCCGCCTGCCTGAGCTGAGCGCGCTGTCCAATCGCCTGGTTAAAAAAGCAAGATCAAGGACGAAATATCAATCCGCGAACTTCAAGCTGCAAACTCGGTCAGCAACTGACCAGCCATGGGGGCGTTGGTCAGCAGACCTTGAGCATTGGCTACCTGTTGGCCATTGACCCACACCCCATGCACGCCCAGCGCATCGGTGTGCAGGCGGGGTGCGCCGCCGGGCAGGTCAAACACCCGCTTTTTCGGGCCACGCCCCACGGTGGCGGGATCAAACAGGAGCAGGTCGGCCGCAAAGCCTGGGCGAATTTGGCCACGATCCACCATGCCAAAGATGCTGGCGGGTTGCGCGGTGAGGCGGCGAACGGCTTCGGCCATGGACATGCTGTCAAGATCGCGCGACCAGTGCCCCAGCAGGTGCAGGCCAAAGCCGGCATCGTTGAAAAAGGTCAGGTGGGCGCCCGCATCGCTCAGGCTTACCACGCTGTGCGGGTGGTTGAGCATGCGCCCAACGGCTTCTTCATCGCTGTTGAGCAGTTGGGCAGTGAAGATGGTGCGCAAGTCTTCGTGGATGGCCAGATCGAGCATCACATCCAGCGCATCGCGGCCCTCGCTGCGGGCGATCTCGGCCACACTGCGTTGCTCATAGTGGGCGTGGGCTGGGTTGGCCACTTCGACCACATGCACCTTGTCCCACTCGCCATTGAAGAGCCGAAACACCGCGGGCTGGGTCAGCTCAGCGCGAACGGCATCACGAAAACCTTGGCCTGACAACACGGTCTTGAGGGCGTCCCCCTGCAAACCCAGCGCTGGCTTCCAGCTCTGCAAACCTTCCACCGGATAGGGTGAGGCCAGCGTGAAGTCCATGGTCAGCGGGCAGCAGGAGACCTGGCCGATCAGCTTGTGGCCGCGCTGGTTGGCGGCGCTGATGGCCTCCAGATCCTTGAACACCGCGTTGGGATTGGTGCTGTTGTGCAGCAGGGCGGCAATCATCACCGGCCGCCCGGACTGAGCCGACATATCTTCAAGAAAGGGCACGGGCATCTGACCACCTTTGGTCACCATGTAAACCCCGCGACCGCCTTCCCCCATGGCCTTGATCAGCGCCATCTGCTCGGCATCGCAGGCCAGGCGCGAGGGCATGGGCAGGCCGCCCTCGCCGTTGTGTGCCGGGCTGGTGCTGCTGGCAAATCCAACGGCGCCATGCTGCATGGCTTCGCGCACCACCTGCGCCATCTGCTCGATCTCAGCCGGGGTGGCGGCACGCTGATTGGATTCGGCGCCCATTACCCAGGTTCGCACCGAAGAATGCCCCACATAGGCTGCGACATTCACTGCTGTCCCTTTTCGGCGCAACTGGTCCATGTATTGTGGAAAGGTTTCGAAGCTCCATTCGATGCCCTGGCGCAGCACCTCCAGCGACATGCCTTCGACCTGGGTCAGGTTGCGCATGGTGGTTTCACGGTCGGCGGGTTTGCACGGCGCAATCGTGAAGCCGCAGTTGCCGATGACGGTGGTGGTCACGCCCAGCGCGGGCGAAGGCCGCACCCAGGGGTCCCAGGTGATTTGCGCGTCAAAGTGGGTGTGGCTGTCGATGATGCCGGGCATCAGGGCCAGGCCCTTGGCATCGATCACCTGCCGGGCTTCTGTTTTGAGCTGCTCAGCCACAGCGCGAAGTCGGCCGTCTTTCACCGCCACATCAGCGACAAAGGGTTCGGACCCGGTTCCATCAAATACCTGGGCCTGGCGAATCAGCAAGTCATCCATGGCAGTCATTCCATCGCGTTGCGCCGTGCCAGTTCGACAAACAGGCCGGCATGATCAATATCGCTCAGTCCATGCGCCACGCCATCGGCGTAGAGCTGTTCGAGCAGGGCCGTAATCGGGGTCTGCAACTGCACCCCCTGCGCAGTGGCCAGCGCGTTGCGCATGTCTTTCAGCTGCACGGTCATGTGCGCACCGGGTGTGAAATTGCGCGTCACCATCCGCTGGCCATGCACCTGCAGGATGCGGCTGTCGGCAAAGCCGCCGGTGATTGCTTCGCGCACCTTGGCCGGATCGGCGCCGCCTTTTTCGCACAACAGCAGGGCCTCGGCCACGGCGCCGATGGTGATGCCCACAATCATCTGGTTGGCCAGCTTGGCCAGTTGACCCGAACCGCTGGGGCCCACGTGGGTGGCACGGCCCAGTGCGGCAAAGACCGGCAGGGCTTGGGCAAAGGTTGACGGCTGGCCGCCCGCCATGATGGCCAGAGTCCCTTGCTCGGCGCCGATCGTGCCACCCGAGACCGGGGCGTCCAGATGCTGGATGCCGAGCGCCTGAAGCTGCTGGGCGTGGATTCGCGCCTGCTCCGGACGGATGGATGACATGTCAATCACGACAGCGCCAGCGGGGATTGACTGATCAGTACCCTGATCAAACAAGACCGATTGCACCACCTCGCCGTTTTCCAGCATGGTGATGACAAACTCGGCACCCGCAACGGCCAAGGCGGGTGACTCATGCACGGTGGCGCCCAGGGGCAGCAGCCGTTCGGCTTTCGCACGGCTGCGGTTCCAGGCGCTGACCTGGTGACCAGCCTGACACAGGCGGCTTGCCATGGGGTAACCCATCAGGCCGATACCCAATACTGCGATTTTCATGTTCGTTTCTTATGCCATGCGCTTGGCCTGGCCACTGAACCAACCGGCTGGGAGCAGGGGCAGTGGAGGCAGGTCAGCGCGTTCAACAAGACAGCAATGTCTGAAGGTCTAAAGGTTTGAAATGCCATTAAAGCGGGAATGCGCTTTCCATCTCACGCCGCACCTTGTAGGCGTGGGTGCTGGTGTCAATCGCCACATCATCCCAGCACAGGCTTTGCCCTTTCTTGACCGGACGCACCAGCTTGACGTTGTGCGCCAAGCCCAGCGGCAGCCCACCCATCTTGGCGGAGGTGGCTGCAGGCAGTAGCTTGCCCCAGACGGTGTAGCCGCCTTCGCCGTCAAGCATCTCGCCGGGTTGCAGGTCTCGCTTGGCGGTGGCCACCACATCGGCGTTCCAGCCGGTGGCCACACCGGTGGGCTCACCCCGGCAGGCCACACTGGCTACCGACATGCCCACCTCCAGCCCAATCAGGTGCCAGCGCTTGTAGAGTGTGAAGTAGCGACCGGTGGGATCGGTGTGGGCGTTGTATTCCTCAAAACAGTTCTTGATGTACTCGGTTTCAGCCTCGACCGTGACCCACACCCCCATCCGGATGTCATAGGGGATGGTGCGACCGTCCTTCTCCAGCGAGGAGATTACCTCGACCATGCCCTTTTTCTCCAGCACGCCCCCTTCGCTTTGCGGGCGGGTGACATAGGGAATGTCTTCCACACTGGCCGGCGGGTAGAGCAGGCCGTTGCTGGGCACAGCCAGGCCGGTGGCATTGGAAACGGCGGTGCTTTCAATGCTGGGCTTGGAGCCATCCAGAAAGCTGTTGAACATCTTGGGGTTGAGGCCGCCGCGCTCGGCCTGTTCCGGGGTCAGCCCGTAGTAGCCCCAGACCGTTTCGGGCGTGGACTCGCTGAAATGCGGCAACCATTTGTGACCACGGCCGGCCGCCACCACCGGAAACCCACAAGTGCGCGCCCAGTCCACCAGGTCACAGATCATGGCCGGCTGGTCACCGTAGGCCAAGGTGTAGACCACCCCGGCCAGCGCGGCCCGCCTGGCCAGCAATGGACCACAGAAGGCGTCGGCCTCTACCGTCACATTGACCACATGCTTGTGGTTGTCAAAGGCCGCCAGGATATGGTCCACCGCAGCAATCGGGTTGCCGGTGCATTCCACCACGATGTCGATCTGGGGATGTTTGACCACAGCCTGCCAGTCATCGGTAATCCAGGTGTTGCCATGCTTGATAGCATCTTCGGCCGAAGTGGCCCGGGTGCGCTCGGTCTGCCAGCCCACCCGCGCCAGGTTGGTACGAGCAATGTCAGGCGACAGATCAGCAATAGCGACCAGATGCACCCCGGGGGTGCGCGGTATTTGCGACAGATACATGGAACCAAATTTGCCGGCCCCGATCAGGCCAAGACGAATAGGTTGCTGAGAGGCAGCGCGTTGCTGCAGTTTGGCGTAGAGACTCATGGGTGTTCAGGGGGTGCTCAGGCGGCTTGCAAAATTTCGTCGAGAGAGGTTTCCATGGCGCTGGCAGGCATGCCGTTTTTCCAGGGCAGGTCAACCGGATAGTCTTTCAGCAGGCAGTCATCAGGCAGGCACTCAATCGGGGTGAAGTCCCGATGCGCGATGTACTCCGGGCGCTTGAAGCGGCGCACATGGTTGGAGACGGCGCACAGGCTGAGGTAAACGCTGACCCGGTTCCAGGGCGAGAGGTTGCTGGTGGAGGCGTGCACCAGGCAGGAGTGGAACAGGATCATCGAGCCTGCCGGTCCGGTGGGGGAAACAATGCCACCCTGCTTACCACCGGCACGCGCCACCAACTGGCTGATCAGGTCATTGTCAACCGTCCACAGCGGGTAGCTGGTAGTGCGCAGGTCGTGCTGGGCTTGGAGTACGCCCTTTTTGTGGCTGCCAGGGATGAACATCAGCGGGCCGTTGAACTCGTTCACATCGTCCAGAAAGATGGCCACATTCATGGCGCGTGGCTCGGGCATCAAGTCGTCATTGAGCCAGGTGCCAAAATCCTGGTGCCATTGCCAGACATCTCCCTCAAAGGCCATCTTGCCGTTGATCTTGAACTGGTGCATGTAAAGCTTTTCACCAAACAGCTCTTCGACGGGTTTGACCATGCGTGGATGGCGCGCCAGTCGGGCGAAAGGTTCGCTGTAAAGATGCGCGGCAAAATTGGTGCGGACCGCCTCCGAGCCCTTTTCACGCACGTTGTAGGCCTCGCGCCGGCTGTACAACTCGGGCACGGCATCGGTCAGGGTCTTGGTTTCTTCGGCATTGAAGAGGCCGGGAAAGAACAGATACCCCTCGCGATCAAATTGTTCAATTTGCTGTTTACTTAAATTCATCTTCATTCTCCTGAGCGTCCGGTAGCAGGCAAGGTGTCACAGCAAGTTTGGGGTGAGGCCAGGGCAAAAGCGCTAGACTGTGCCACCACCCACATCCTGCCAAGGAGATCCCATGACCGCCTATGACAAAAAATGGCTGGACAGAATGTACAACAATCGGGCCCTGGTGCCTGAGCATGCGATGCATTTTGCCCGCTGGAAGAAGGCTTCAGAAGATGCCCGTCTGGCCCACAGCCATGATGCCGACATTCCCTACGGAAATTCTCCACTGCAGAAACTGGATATTTTCCCGCCTTCCGCGCTGGCTTGCGCACCTGCTTCCCGAAATGGTGCGCCGGTCATGGTGTTCATTCATGGGGGTTATTGGCGTTCACTGGACAAGTCGGATCATTCCTTTGTCGCTCCTGCTTTCAGCAACCAAGGCGCCTGCGTGGTGGTGCCCAATTACGATTTGTGCCCAGCGGTCACCATCCCCCAGATCGTGATGCAGATGGTCCAGGCGCTGGCCTGGACCTACCGCAACATCAGCCGATATGGCGGTGACCCAAACCGTATCACCATCATCGGTCACTCCGCCGGTGGCCACCTGGCGGCCATGCTGTTGGTTTGCCAATGGCGCAGCTTTGCCAAGGATTTGCCGCCAGATCTGGCCAAGGGGGCACTGTCCATTTCCGGCTTGTATGACCTTGAACCCGTCAGCCAGGTGCCCTTTCTGAAGTCTGACTTGCGACTGAACCCCGCTGATACCTTCAAGGCCAGCCCGGCGTGGTTACCCAAACCACGGCAAGGCGTGTTGTACACCGTGGCTGGAGCCGATGAGAGCGCCGAATTTTTGCGCCATAACCAACTGATCCAGCAAGCCTGGGGCATAAAGGCGGTTCCCATCTGTGAGGCCGTGCCACACTGCAATCACTTCAGCGTGCTGGAGGAATTGACCCAACCCTGGAGCCGTCTGCACCAGCTGGCCAGTCGGCTGGTAACAAGTGCCTGAAATGGCTCCCTTGCTACGGGGAAACCCGTAGTTCGGAATACTGTTTTCTTCTGGTTTTGCGTATAAACTTTCAGCACGCCTGCTCGTGGTGAGTGAGTGGTTAGTTCATCAATCTTGAATGGAGAGAAACTTATGGACCGTCGTTCCCTTATCAAGAATGCTGGCATTGCCGGCGTTTTGGCTGCCGGTGTAGCTCCGGCTGTGCATGCGCAAGCCGCAATTCGCTGGCGCCTGACATCCAGCTTTCCCAAGGCGTTGGATACGCTGTTCGGAGTGAATGACGTCTTCGCTGCCAAGGTCAAGGAAATGACTGGCGGCAAATTCGAGATCAGCACCCACGCTGCTGGCGAGCTGGTGCCGGCCTTCGGCACGGTCGATGCGGTCAAGGACGGTACGGTCGAGATGGCAAATACCGCCCCGTATTACTACTTCGGCAAGGACGAGACCTTCGCTTTGGCCTGTGCCATCCCCTTCGGCCTGAACGCCCGCCAGATGAACGCCTGGATGTACGAGGGCAACGGCCTGAAGCTAATGCGTGAGTTCTACCGCAACTACAACATCATGAGCTTCCCCATGGGTAACACCGGGGCCCAGATGGGCGGCTGGTTCCGCAAGCCGATCAAGTCCCTTAATGAATTCAAGGGCACCAAGTTCCGGGTCGGCGGTTTTGCCGGCAAGGTGGTCGAGCGCATTGGCGGCGTCCCCCAGAACATTCCCGGTGGCGAGATCTACCAGGCGCTGGAAAAAGGCACCATTGACGCGGCCGAGTGGGTGGGCCCGTACGACGACCTGAAGCTGGGCTTCTACAAGGTCGCCAAGAACTATGCCTACCCCGGATGGTGGGAGGGCGGCCCCCAACTTGAGTTGCATGTCAATACCAAAGCCTATGACGGCCTGTCCAGCGAATACAAGGCCATCATCAGCGCCGCTGCCGCCTATGCCCACATGGACATGCAGGCCAAGTACGATGCCAGGAACGCCGCCGCGCTCAAGACCCTGGTGGCCGGTGGCGCCAAGCTGTTCCCGTTCCCGAAAGATCTGATGGACGCCGCCTTCAAGGAGGCCATGGCCTTGTACAGCGAGCTCTCGGCCAAAAACCCAAACTGGAAGAAGGTTTACGAAGACTACTCCAACTTCCGCCGCGAAGCCAATCTGTGGTTCCGCTTTACCGAGGCACGCTTCGACAACTTCATGCAGTCGGCCAAGCTCTGATCTCCGCTCGAGCGCCGGGCGTCGGCAACGACTCCCGGCATTCAGCAAAAAGCCCCGCATATGCGGGGCTTTTTCATGCGGGGCACAGCATCAGGGGTGTGCCGGCAGGGCTATTTTTTCTTCTGGTCCTTGGCCATGGATTCGAGCAGGGCCTTCATCGGGTCCTCCTCCTGGGCCGCGGCGCTATCCTTTTTCTCGCTGTCAGCAGCTCCCTCGGGCTTGAGGTCGTCTGTATCAACGGGCGCTTCGTTGTCGGCGGCCTCCTCGGCCAATTCTTCCTTCATCTGCTCCAGCGCCGCGGCGGCATCGATCTTCACGCCCTCGTCCATGCCGCTGGTGACCAGTTGCGGATAGAGCATGACCACCGCCACCATGACCAATTGCAGGATGATGAAGGCCACTGCACCCTTGTAGATCTCAATGGTCTTGACGGCGGCGATCATCTTGCCTGTGATACGGTCCTTGTAATCGGTCTTGGCCGCCACGCTGCGCAGGTAAAACAGGGCAAAGCCGAAAGGAGGCGTGAGGAAGGAGGTCTGCAGGTTCATTGCCAGGATCACGCCGAACCAGATCATGGCTTGGTCAGGGGTCATGCCTGGAACCAGGCCAGGAAGGATCTTCTCGGCCACCGGTGCCAACAGCGGGATGACGATAAAGGCGATCTCGAAAAAGTCGATGAACATGCCGAGTATGAATACCAGGATGTTGACCACGATCAGGAAGCCCCAGGCGCCGCCTGGGATTTTGTCGAACAGGTGCTCTACCCAGATGTGGCCGTCAGCCGCGTTAAAGGTGAAGCTGAAGACAGTCGAGCCAATCAGGATGAACAGCACGAAGGAGGCCAGCTTGGCGGTGTTGTCCAGCGCCTGCCTGAGCAAGGGCATGTCGAGTCGGCGCTTGAATATTGCCAGGATCAGAGCACCGAGAGCCCCCATGGCGCCGCCCTCGGTAGGCGTGGCCACGCCCAGGAAGATGGTGCCTAGCACCAGGAAGATCAGGATCAGCGGCGGCATAAGCACAAAGGTCACCTGTTCGGCCAGGCGTGACAGAAGGCCCAGCTTGGTCAGGTGATTGACGACGGCCAGGGTCAGCGCTGTCAGGGAGGCCAGTGTCATGGACATGATGACGATTTCGTCGCCGGGTGAAGGCATGTCACGCTCCAGCCAGGCCGTCATCAGACCATTGTGCACGCTGGCCCAGGCAAAGCCGACGCCCGTGCACAGGGCCAGAAGGACTATCAGGGAGCGGTGGCCCGAGTTGCCGTTGGGTTCTCGGTAGATGCGCGCTTCTGGCGGCAGGGCTGGCACCATGGACGGGCGCAACAGTGCCACTGCGACGATGAAGAGCAGGTACAGGCCCACCAGCAGTAGGCCGGGGATCAGGGCGCCCGCATACATGTCGCCCACCGAACGGCCGAGTTGGTCGGCCAGCACGATCAACACCAGCGAGGGCGGGATGGCCTGCGCCAGCGTGCCCGAGGCGGTGATGGTGCCCGTGGCGATGACTCGGCTGTAGCCGTAGCGCAGCATGATGGGCAGCGAGATCAGGCCCATCGAGATGACCGCAGCCGCGACCACGCCGGTGGTGGCCGCCAGCAGGGCACCCACCAGGACCACAGCGATGGCCAGGCCGCCACGTACCGGGCCGAATACCTGGCCCACTGTCTCCAGGAGATCCTCGGCCATGCCCGAGCGTTCCAGGATGATGCCCATGAAGGTGAAGAAAGGAATGGCCAGCAGGGTGTCGTTCTGCATGATGCCGAAGATACGCAGTGGCAGCGCCTGAAACAGCGAGGCCGAGAACAGGCCGGCCTCCATGCCGATGTAGCCGAAGCCCAAACCGGTGGCGGCCAGCGCGAAGGCCACCGGAAAGCCCGTCAGCAGCAGGACCAACAGGCCTGCGAACATGAACGGCACGAAATTCGTTGCCAGAAAAGATGCTTCCATTTATTTGTCTCCCGCCTGCTGGCTCACGGCCAGGGCTTCGAGTTCTTCCAGGTGTTTCTGCTCGTCGCTCTTGTGGTCCGTATCGGCCAAGCAGTCAGGTGCCTGTCCGCGCAGGAAGGCGATGCGCTTGATCAGTTCAGCCAGTCCCTGCAGCAGCAGCAGGACAAAGCCCAGGGGCATCAGTGCATAGACCGGCCAGCGGATCAAACCACCGGCGTTTTGCGACATTTCACCGCTCTGGTAAGCCTGCACGAACAGGGGCCAGCTCAGCTTGATGCTGATCAGGCAGAAGGGTACCAGCACCAGCAAAATGCCAACCACGTCGATCCAGTTGCGCGAGCGCGCGCTCAGCCGAGCGGAGATGAAGTCAATGCGTACATGGGCATTCTTCAGAAAACCATAACCGGCGCCCAGCATGAATACGCCAGCGAACAGATACCACTGTATTTCCAGCAAGGCGTTGGAACTGGTGTCGAAGGCCTTGCGCACGATGGCGTTGCCAGCGCTGATCAGGGTGGTGGCCAGCACCAGCCACATGGTGAGCTTGCCGGTACGGCTGCTCACTGCATCGATGAGCCGGGACAATTTGAGTAAGGCCTGCATGTTTTCTCCATTGTGGCAAATCCTGAGCAGTGCTTAAACTGCTGTGGATAGCATGTGTGCAAATGTGTGCATCCAGCAGTATGGCCAAAAGATTCTAATGGGTGAACCTTAGATGAAAAGCCCTCCGGCTTCGGTGTTTCTACTTAGTGAGCGCATTAAAGATTGCCGCTAGGTTTTCCATGATGGTAGCTCCACCAAGGCAGGGTCTGTCGCAAGGACCGAACCCTTCCCGCATCCGGGGCAGGCAGGTAGCCTGGTAATGCATTCAGCACCTGCGGCCATTGCGGCGTTTGCAGCAGTTCGCACAAGTCCTGAACCGCCGGCTCATTGAGCGCCGACTTGAGGCAGGCCAGGTGGTAGTCCTCCTCCACCAGGGGGACGAAATCCAGCCCGCGCGCACGGGCCGCAGCCTCTATGCCTAAACCAGCATCTGCCTGACCCGAAGCCACGGCCTGGGCCACCGCTGCATGGGAAGTTTCTTCATGGGTGTAGCCGTGGATGTCTTGCGCTGACAGCCCCGCATCCTGCAGCAGCGTGTCGAGCAGCACGCGCGTGCCAGTGCCCAGTGCCCGGTTGACGTAACGGGCATGCTGGGCGGCAATGTCCTTCAGGTCGTGCAAGCCAAGCGGATTGCCCTTGGCCACCATCAGCCCTTGCGTTCGGCGCGCAAAGCCGATGATCTTGTGTTGCCCCGGCTTGAGCAGGGATTTGTAAGTTCGCTCGGCCAGCGAACCTGGGCGTGGGTTGGGCACGGTATGAAATCCGGCCATCACACACCGCCCTTCATTGAGGGCTCGAATGGCGTCCACGCTGCCGGTAAAGCGGATATCCAGATGCAATTGCTGCTGGGTGGTTGCGTGTTCACGCAGGGCGCTGAGCGCATCATCGTGGCTGGCATACAGGGTCAGCACATGAGCCGCATCGTTGAAAGCCACGGCATAGGCGCGTTCCAGGTCGGCGCGCAGAGCTTCGATCTGAGGGGCCAGCCGGGCCTGGGCCTGACGCTCAGCCCACAATAACTTTGCGCCGAATTCGGTGAGTCGAGCTGGCTGCCCTTTCTCCCAGATCACCAGTTCGTGGCCGAGTTCTACTTCCCAGCGTTTAAGTTCACCCCACACATGGCGGTAAGAAAAACCGAGCTGCCGGGCTGCGGCAGAAATTGAGCCGCAATCTTGCACCGCATGCAACAGATCCAGCAGCGGGTTTCGAACAAGCTCATTCTGCGGCTTGGATTCGGAGCCAAAGGTGTAGTGAAGTTGAAGCCTATGCACGGGCAAACATATCGCCTGATATGGGATGGAACGATACGATACCCGAAGTCATGTCCACCTTTACCGACAGCGCGCTGACTGCGCTGGCACTGATTTTCTCCTTCGACCCCGTGCTGATCGCCATCGTCGGCCGCTCGCTGGCCGTCAGCGCCAGTGCCTGCGCGATCGCCTGTGTCCTGGGCCTGTTCATGGGGTCCTGGCTGGGCACAGCGCGGTTTGCCGGTCGTGATGCCGTGCTGACCCTGCTCAACACACTGCTGGCCGTGCCGGCGGTGGTGGTGGGCTTGGTGGTGTACCTCTTGCTGTCCCGCTCCGGGCCACTGGGCTATTTGGGTTGGTTGTTCAGCTTTCAGGCTATGGTTCTGGCACAGGCCCTGCTGGTGTTACCCATCGCCTGTGCCCTGACGCGACAGGTTGTTGAAGACGTGGAGAACCGGCACGGCGAACAGCTGCGTTCGTTGGGCATGGGGACCTCCCTGCGGGCGATGCTACTGGCCTGGGATGAACGCTTTGCCTTGCTGACTGTGGTGATTGCCTGTTTCGGGCGTGCCATTGCCGAAGTGGGGACTGTAATGATTGTTGGCGGCAATATCGATGGCTATACCCGGGTGATGACCACCGCCATCGCGTTGGAAACCAGCAAAGGTGATCTGCCGCTGGCACTGGCGCTGGGACTGGTCTTGCTGCTGGTCGTGCTCTTGCTCAACGCCGGTATTGCGCTGCTTCGACGTTGGCGCGAGCAGACAGAAGGGCAGGTCAGCACGGCCCGCCCAACGGATGGGGGGCTGACATGACCGCCCCCGTATTTGACTTGCAGCGCCTGGGCATTAGTTTTGGCAGGGTGCATGCCATAGATGAGGTCACGCTCACGATCAGAACCGGTGAGGTGCTTGCCCTGGTGGGTGCCAATGGCAGTGGTAAAAGTACCTTGCTGCGAGCCCTGCATGGTCTGCTGCAGCCAACACGTGGCCTAGTCAGGGTTGACCCCACAGTCCGGCAAGCCATGCTGTTTCAGCGCCCCTTCATGCTGCGAACCAGTGCCTGCAACAACATCGCTCTGGCTCTTTTGTTGCACGGCAAATCATGGCGTACCGCTCAGCATGAAGCGTTGCAGGCCCTGCGGCGGGTTGAGTTACAGGATCAGGCGCAGCGACCGGCTCGCACGCTTTCGGGCGGGCAGCAGCAGCGTCTAGCCCTGGCTCGCGCCTGGGCCCTGCAGCCCGACGTGTTGTTGCTGGATGAGCCCACCGCCAGCCTGGATCCGCATGCCAAACGCGAAGTCGAGCAGTTGATGGCCGATTTCGCGCAAGGCTCACAGGGGCAACCCCTGACCATGGTCTTTGCCAGCCATAACCTGGGGCAGGTCAAGCGCCTGGCCAGTCGTGTGATTTATCTGGAACAAGGCCGGGTATTGGCAGATCTGCCGGTAAAAGATTTTTTTGATGTGGCGCGTTTGCCGAGGCTTTCTATGCCCGCCCATTTATTTGTCAAAGGAGAACTTGCATGACACTGTATCAATCATTCAAAGTGATGACCAAACACCTTCGGACTCTTTCGGTCCTGGTACTGGCTGGCGCCAGCTTTGCCACCAGTGCCCAGACCCTGGTGATGGCATCGACCACCTCAACCGAGCAATCGGGCCTGTTTGCCCACCTCTTGCCTGCCTTCAAGGCCGCCAGCGGGATTGACATCAAGGTGGTGGCCCAAGGCACGGGCCAGGCCCTGGACATGGGTCGTCGTGGCGACGCTGATGTGCTGTTTGTGCACGACCAGGTGGCTGAGGAGAAATTTGTTGCGGCTGGGTTTGGTGTCAGGCGCTTTTCGGTGATGTACAACGACTTTGTGCTGATTGGCCCCAAGGTCGATCCTGCCAGCGTCAAGGGCCAGGACATCGTGGCCGCGCTCAAGAAAATCAGCGCGGCTAATGCGGCGTTTATTTCGCGCGGTGACAAGAGCGGAACCCACGCGGCCGAGCTGCGCTTTTGGAAAATGGCCGAGCTGGGCGACAAAACAGGAAATGGCTACAAGGCCTGTGGCTGTGGCATGGGGCCGGCATTGAATATGGCCGCTGGCAGCAATGCCTATGTGCTGGCTGATCGTGGCACCTGGCTCAATTTCAAGAACCGTTCTGACCTGACCATCCTGGTAGAGGGCGACAAGCGCTTGTTCAACCAGTATGGGGTGATGGTGGTGAACCCAGCCAAACACCCTCATGTCAAATCGCAGTTAGCCCAAAAGTTTGTCGACTGGGTTATCTCACCGGCCGGACAGACCGCCATTGCCGCCTACAAGATTGCTGGGGAACAGCTTTTTTTCCCGAATGCTGGGCAGTAAATCATTGAGTCATTCCGGTCTCTTAAGGGTTGTCAGGACCGAAGTTGATTGACATTCTTGGAGCCGGTCTGGTTCGGCTGACCTCTTACTTTTAGAAATAGCCTAGGGTATTTACTAATGCGACAGATTTTCCTTTAGGTAAGATCATTGCATATGTCTGGCACTTCATAAGAGCCAACCGATTCGTTTTTGTTGACTGGAGAGGCACATGCAAAAGGTGTTGCACATCAACCCGGACAAATGCACCGGGTGCCTGCAGTGTGAAATGGCCTGTTCTTACGAGAACTACGGTACTTTCGCCACTGCCAAATCGCGGATCAAGGTTTTTGATTTCCATCACACCGGCAAGAAAGTGCCCTACACCTGCACCCAGTGCGATGAAGCCTGGTGCCTGCATGCCTGCCCGGTGGAAGCCATCACCGTGGATAAAGCCAATGGCGCCAAGGTGGTCAACGAGGCCACCTGCGTGGGTTGCAAGGTCTGCACGATCGCCTGCCCGTTTGGCACAGTGAACTATGTGCAGGAAACCGGCAAGGTGCAAAAGTGCGACTTGTGCGGGGGTGAGCCGGCCTGTGCCGATGCCTGCCCCACGGGTGCGATCACCTACATTGACGCCAACTGGACTGGCTTGGGCAAGATGCAGCAGTGGGCCGACAAGCTGGGTAACCAGCCTGCCGCCGCTTAACACCGGGCAAGCTGGATCAGCCTGTGCTGACCAGTCTGAAACTGATCTAGGAGAACGAACATGGCATGGGCAGGAAAAATTCTTCGTGTTGACTTGACCGCAGGCACCGTCAAGACCGAGCCACTCAAGATGGACTGGGCGCGTAGCTACCTTGGCTCGCGTGGGCTGGGCTCCAAGTACCTGGTCGAGGAGGTGGACGCAAAAGTTGACCCGCTGTCGCCGGCCAACAAGCTGATCTGGGCCACCGGGCCGCTGACCGGCACCATGGCCTCGACCGGAGGGCGCTACACCGTCATTACCAAGGGCCCTCTCACCGGTGCCATTGCCTGCTCCAACTCGGGCGGCTACTGGGGCGCTGAGTTGAAGATGGCTGGCTGGGACATGATTATTTTCGAGGGCAAATCAGCCAAGCCGGTTTACCTTTACATCAACGACGATACTGCCGAACTTCGAGATGCCTCCCACCTGTGGGGAAAGAGTGTCTGGGATACCGAATCGATGCTCAAGAGCGCGCATCAGGATCCCTTGCTGCGTATCTCCAGCATTGGTCAGGCGGGTGAGAACCAGGTTCTTTTTGCCGCTATCGTCAACGATCTGCACCGTGCCGCGGGCCGCTCTGGCGTTGGCGCAGTTGCGGGCAGTAAAAACCTCAAGGCCATTGCAGTGCGCGGCACCAAGGGCGTGGGCAACATCAAGAACCCCAAGGCTTTCATGGCCGAAGTGGCAGCCCGCAAGAAAATTCTGGCGGAAAACGGTGTTACTGGCGCTGGCTTGCCAACCTATGGCACCCAGGTGTTGATGAATGTGATCAACGAAGTGGGAGCCTTGCCCACCCGCAATCACCAGGATGTGCAATTCGAGGGGGCCAAGGACATTTCGGCTGAGGCCATGGCCACGCCGCGCAAGACCGATGGCAAAAAGCATCTGGTTACCAATCAGGCCTGCTTTGGCTGCACCATTGCCTGTGGTCGCATCAGCAAGATGGACGAAAACCACTTCACGATTGCCAACAAGCCCCAATACCGAGGGGCATCCGGAGGTCTGGAGTACGAGGCCGCCTGGGCCCTGGGAGCGGCTAACGGCGTGAATGACCTGGAGGCACTGCAATACGCCAATTTGCTGTGCAACGAGTATGGCTTTGACCCAATCAGCTTCGGTGCCACCGTGGGAGCCGTGATGGAGCTTTATGAAATGGGTGTGCTGACCAAGGAGCAATTGGGCATAGAGGCGCCCTTTGGCTCGGCTGCGGCGCTGGCCTACTTTGCCGAAGTGACCGGCAAGGGCGAAGCATTTGGCAAGGAGATTGGCCAGGGTTCCAAACGCCTGACTGCTAAATATGGTCACCCCGACTTGTCAATGAGCGTCAAGGGTCAGGAGTTTCCCGCTTACGATGGTCGTGGCATCCAGGGGATTGGTCTGGCTTATGCCACCTCCAACCGGGGCGCTTGCCACCTGCGCGGCTACACCGTGGCCTCAGAGGTGCTGGGTATTCCGGTCAAGACAGATCCGCTGGCCACTGAGGGTAAGCCAGAGTTGGTCAAGGCATTTCAGGACGCAACCGCGGCCTTTGACTCGGCAGGCCTGTGCATCTTCACCAGCTTTGCCTGGGGACTGGCCGATGTAGCGCCTCAAGTGGCTGCGGCCTGTGGCGACGAATACAGCACCGAGGAACTGGAAAAGATTGGTGAGCGAATCTGGAACCTGGAGCGTGAATTTAATTTGCGCGCCGGCTTGACCGCCAAGGACGACACCCTGCCCAAGCGGCTGCTCACTGAAGCGGCCAAGACTGGGCCGGCCAAGGGCCATGTCAATGAATTGTCCAAGATGATGCCGCACTACTATGAAGTGCGCGGCTGGGACAAAGAAGGCAGGCCTACGATCGAGACCAAGAAGCGACTCGGCCTGTAAAGCCTGGACTTGTCTGACCAGTTTAGGCGGGGGCAGGCAGGGACGGGTCGCAGTTTGGTAGGAGAAAGACTTTGACCAGCGGCCCCCAAGGCCGCTGTTTCATTAGGAGAATGAGATGCACCATGTGATTCTTGGCGCCGGCCCAGCTGGAGTGATTGCGGCGGAAACCATCCGCAAACATGCACCCCAAGACACCATCACCCTGGTAGGCGATGAAAAAGAGGCCCCTTACTCGCGCATGGCCATTCCCTACCTGCTGATGGGAAATATTGGCGAGTCGGGCACCTGGCTGCGCAAGGGCCTCAATCATTTTGCCAATCTGCATGTGCAATTGGTTCAGGCACGGGCAATCAGCCTGGATGCAACTGCCCGACAGGTCAAGCTCGATAACGGCCAGACCCTGTCGTTTGACCGACTCCTGATTGCCACAGGCTCCTCACCAATCCGACCGCCCATCCCGGGTGTGGATTGCGCTGGTGTCCACCACTGCTGGACGCTGGCGGATGCGCGCAAGATCATGGACTTGGCTGTGCCCGGTGCCCGGGTCTTGCAACTCGGAGCCGGCTTTATCGGCTGCATCATTCTGGAGGCCCTGGCAGCCCGCAAGGTCGAGTTGACGGTGGTGGAGATGGGCGACCGTATGGTGCCGCGCATGATGGGCCCGACAGCGGGCGGCATGATTCGGGACTGGTGTGAGGCCAAAGGCGTGACTGTACATACCAGCACAAAGGTTGAAGCCATTGAGACCAGCACCCCCTTACGGGTGCGCCTCTCCAATGGTGCGCATGTGCCTGCCGATCTGGTGATCATTGCTGCCGGTGTGAAACCCAATATCGGCTTTCTGCAAAGTTCTGCGGTCACTTGCCTGCAGGGGGTGCTGACCGATGCGCGCATGCAGACCAATGTGCCGGGCATCTACGCCGCCGGCGATTGCGCCGAAGCCTTTGACAAGCTCAGCCAGAAAACCATCGTCAGCGCGATTCAACCCAATGCCGCCGATCAGGCACGGGTGGCAGCCTTGAACATGGTGGGGCAGGCTGCGCAGCTCAAGGGGGTGACCCAAATTAATGTGCTTGACACCCTGGGCCTGATCTCTTCGAGTTTTGGTAATTGGGAAGGTGTATCAGGGGGTCAGAGCGTTGAGTTGACCGACAAAACCTCTGGTAATCACCTGAGCCTTCAATTTGCCGAAGACCAGTTGGTTGGCTGCAACTCGGTGGGCTGGACCGAGCATGTAGGGGTGATGCGCGGCTTGGTGGAAGGGCAGGTAAGGTTGGGGCCGTGGAAAGATGTGCTGCTGCAAGACCCAACCCAATTAACCCAAGCCTACCTGGCCTGCAGTCAGGGGCAGTCGGCCTGGAGTGGCGCCGACGATACCCGCCGACGCTGACTGCAAGAATTTGATTGGGCTACCATCGTCGGCATGAAGATCACCCTGAAACTTTTTGCCGGACTGACCGACTACCTGCCCGAACAGGGGCGGGACGGCAATGCAGTGAGCTTTGAAGTGGCCGTAGATTCAACCGTGGGGCAGGTCATTGATTCCTGTCACCTGCCGCCCAAGATGGTGCACCTGGTTCTGGTCAATGGCCATTACATCGAAGCCCAGCAACGCGAACAGCGTCGACTGATTGAGGGCGATGTGCTGGCCATCTGGCCGCCTATAGCTGGGGGCTAGCCGCAGGTTAGCCAGGGGATTACTGGCGATTAGCTGAACCTGACATATTGGCGGTTGATGCATGCAGTCGAGTTATCCGGAGATTTTTGAGCGTGACATGGCCTGCACCGAGGCCGAATGGCTGATGTGGCTGCCCAGAGCGGTTGGTGAGCATCCGATGCAATGCTCGGCCAGTCAGGCACTGGTAGAAATCGACGGGGGCTGTCTTAAACTGACCTGGGAAAAGTTGCCCGACCGGACCATTGCACTGATGCGCCTGCCCCGTCTGGGGGTGCGCTTCGAATTCGAGCGCTTGAATGCTTCCAGCCGCCTTCTGTTCATGAAGCACTTTGACCTGTTCACCCAGCGCGGTGGGGGCTAGGCCAAAGAAAGCGTTCAGTTAAAACCAGGTTCAGGCCCAGAAAGAGACCAAGACAGCAACGCAGACCGAAGCCGAAGCCGAAGCCAAGACTCAGTCCCGGTTCTGCCACTTGAGCATGCCAACACATCCCACAACAATGCTGGCAAAGGCGATGAAGGAGCCGATGGACAGGGTAGAGATGCCGGTAATGCCCTGGCCCACCGTGCAGCCCATGGCAGTGACGCCCCCAAAGCCCATCAGGACCGCACCTATCAACTGGTTGCGCAGGTCTTCCAGGCTGGCAAAGCCTTCCCATCGAAAAGTCTTATGACTCAGGGCGTGCACCAGCGAACCCAGCACAATCCCCGCAGCCGCAGCAATGCCGAAGGTGACGCGCAGGGACTTGTCAGTCCACAGCATGAGAAGTTCCAGGCTGAAGGCCGTTGGCGCCACAAAACTCAATGACTCGATGGTGCGGGTGTTTGTGCCGAAGTAGGTCATCTCCAGGGTGTCCGGATTTTCTGCATAGCCCATATGACCGCTCAGATACCAGGCAGACACAACAATCAGGCCCAGAATTAGTGCGCCAAAGGTTTGAAGCGAATTGCCTCTGAAACGCTTGTCTTTCATGGTGAAAACAAGCAGTGCAAGGAAAAGTATCCCGGCCACAGCCAACAAGGCTGACTTGGCAGGCAGGCCTGCGACTTGACTTAACAGGTCGGCCAGACTTTGGGTTTTCATGCCCAGCCCCGAGAGGTCTAGGGTGACGGGATCCAGAAAGCTGGCGCGCCATTGGCCAAACAGGCCTTTGAGGGTCATGTAAGCAGAGATGGCCATAAAGGTCAGCACCACCAGGGAACGCACGCTGCCTGCACCGACCCGGATCAGGTTGCGGTTGGCACAACCACCGGCCAGGGTCATGCCCACGCCAAACAGCAAGCCGCCCACCACTAGCGACAGCCAGGAGATCTGGGGACGCTGGTAAATGGATTTGGTCAGATCGACTTGGCCGGTGTAGGCAAGCAGACTGGTGCCCAGTATGGCCACTGCAATGATCAGCAGCCACATCCGCATGCGGCCCCAGTGCTCCATATTGACGACGTCAGAGATGGCGCCCATGGTGCAGAAATTGGATTTACTGGCGACAAAGCCGAAGATCAGGGCCAAGGCAAAGCCGCCCCATACCACCAGAGTTGCCAGATTTGCTGTGCCGCCTTCCATGCTTTACTCCTTCAAATAGCCGGTTAATGGTGGTCAGGGTTTGCTGGCCACCTTGGTCATGATGTCCTGAATCGCGTTAGGAGCATTGATGATACGCATGAATTGACCCATGCCCAGCTCGGGCCAACCCAGCGCGATACGAAAGCGCGCATACAAGGCATAGACCTTGTTGTCCACAATGAAAATTTCGTAGGGGAGGGCGGCTACATAGGCTGAGCCGTCAATCTTGTTGACCCACCAGCCTTCACCGCTATCGGCATTGTTCATCGCGACGCCCAATACAGCGGACTTGCGCTCGGGCATGACCACCTCATAGACCTTGGCGGTATCGGCAACCTTCTTGTCCAGGTTGTTGCGAACGGTGGCCAAGGCCTCGTCAAAACTTGCATGGGTCGCTACCAGACTGTTGTCCGAATCAAACCGCTCCATGCCAAACATGTAACGATAAGTCGCAAGATCATCTGCCGGCACATCGCCCCCCATTGGCTTGCCTTCGCCCAAGGCTTTTTTCAGTTTGTCTGCAACAGCATTACTGGCTGCTTCCACACTGGCAAATTTGCTGCGCACAAATGCACGATGCCAGTAGCCGGGGTTGGTGTAGGAAACGGTGCCATCGGCCTGAACGCCTACCCGAATACCAGCAGCGGCGATGGATGAGCCACCCACCCCGCGCAAGGCTTCGAGCAAGGCCGCATCGGTAACCACCAGGCTGGCACTCTGGGCCAGACCTTTTGGCGTGTGGCGGCCCACCACAGTGAAACCGGCTTCCTTGAGCTTGGTTTCAACGGCTGTCAATTGGGTAGCCAGATCAGCCGCTGCAAGCTTTGAGCCAAGGCTGTAAGGGGTTATTGCGAATCCGAACTTGGCAACCAGACTCAAGCACAGGGCAAGCAATAGACGCTTCATGGTGACTCCTCAGATAGGTGGCTGGCTCAAAACGTAAGGTGACGCACGATGGTTAATCAATCAGCAAAGATATAAAAAAGACCTGCAACAAGCCTAGGCCTGCGCGGGTCTGAGTCAAGTGTTGGGGCGGAATTTAGATGAACAGGGTTACATCGGCTTCGCCGGCAAAGTTCATGAAGGTGGCTGCGCCGCCATATTCCAGGCCGTCAATAAAGTCACTCTTGTCAAAATCGAACAGATCCACGGTCATCTGGCAGGCAATAAATTTGACGTCGGCCTCCAGGCTGAGGTCGCGCAACTCTTCCAGGGAGGCAACGCCTTTGGACTTGATCTTCTGCTTCATCATCATGGTGGCCATGGATTCCATGCCGGGCAGCATCTGCACCATGACCGGCATCGGCACCGGCATGGGCATGGCCGGGTTGGCCAGCGGGCTGACCTTGACTGAGCTCAGATCCTTGCGCAGCAGTTGCAGGCCGTAAAACGTGAAGAAGATCTGTACTTCCCAGCCCAGGGCAGCAGCGGTAGAACCCAGAATGAAAGGCGGGTAGGCCATGTCCAGCGTACCCTTGGACGCAATCAGCGCCATTTTCTTAGAGGCCATGTTGACTCCTTGTGTTGAGTTGAATCAGATCTGGGATCTTGCGCTTTAGGCCTTGCGCAGGAAGAAGACGAACTTGCCGCCTTCTTCCCCTTGTTGCAGCAAGGCATTGCCAGTTTGCTCGGCAAAGGCAGCCATATCGCAAACCGAACCGGGGTCAGTCGCCAGGACGCGCAACACTTGGCCCGATCCCATGTCGGCTAGCGCTTTTTTGGTTTTGACAATAGGCAGCGGACAGGACAAGCCCGAGGCATCAAATTCTTTATCAAAGTTCATGGGTGACTCCTAGGATTCCCGGTGGTTGAATAACTGAGCAGCAATAGCCTTGCATAGAAAGACCATTCTAAGCAAGTAGGGCAACCATTTTTGGGGTTGAAGACTCGCGGCGTCCATTACCTTTAGGGGTAACTGGTCATAACCCATATGGGTAGGCCTGGGCGTGGGGTGTCGCGTCCGGCTCAGGTGCTGATGGCTGCACTGGCACTGGGATCGCTCGAACGCAACTCACCATTGGGCAAATGCATCTGGCATTCCTCGAACACCCGCTGGGTGCAGTGACGGCAGATGTTGCTATCGAGCTTGGGATAGACAGCGGCCAGTGCATCACTTTTGTGGGTCAGAATTCGTTTGGTGCCAATGTACTGGGTCTGCTCTGCGCGTTCGATTGACTGGTGAACTTGGGGAGGAGCACCTACCAGATACAGACCGCCACCCAGATCGTGCCGTCGTTTGGCTTCATCACCAAGCAGTTCAGCGCCTGCAAAATCAATGAAATTCACGCCGCGGGCCAATAGCAGCACCCATTTGCGGCGCGGGTCAGTCGCATCCACCGCACTGAGATGATGGCGGACATGCCCAACTGCGCCAAAGTAGATCGAGCCTTGCAGTTCGAGCATGGCGACTTGGGGGCAGACAGGGGTCAGCGGGGTCACCGTTACCAAGCTTCGGATAGGTTGACCCAGGGTTTCCTTGTTGGGAGCTTTTTCAGTGATGGGCGGCTGCGACGTGCGAAAGAGATAGAAAAAAAGTGAAGTCAAAATGCCCAGCAACAGGCCTCTTTCAAAGTCAACCAGGGTGCCCACAAAGGTCATCAGAAAGACAATGCGCTCTTGTGGCTGGCGTACCAGGATATGGGCAACCTGGTGGTAGTTGATCAGCGATGCGGCCACGATGAAAAGAAGCCCGGCAATCGCAGGTATCGGGATAAAAGCCACCAGGGGTGCGGCAAACATGGCAATGGCTACCAAAAAGAGCGCTGAGAAGATTGCCGACAGGGGCGAGGCCGCGCCCGAGGTGTAGTTCAGGCCACTACGGTTGAAGGAGCCACTGGCGGTGTAGCAGGAGAAGAAGCTGCCCACCAGGTTGGACAGTCCTTGTCCGATGAATTCCTGATTGTTGTCGATGCGCTGGCCCGACAAATTGGCAATGGAGCGCGCAATTGCAACTGCCTCGGTGAGCGCCAGGGTCGAGACAATGATGGCCGGCAACAGCATGGCGCTGATGGCGTTCAGAGAAAAGTCTGGAATCGACAGCGGCGGCAGAGTGGTTTGGATGATGCCAACCGTCGCAATGCCGGTGCGCTGCGCACCCAGAGTCAGATTCAAGATGGCAGCGACCACGCCTCCTACCAGCAATGCGGCGATCATGCTGGGAAATTTCGGCAGATAGCGTTTGGATAACAGACCCGACACAAGAGTGACCACGCCCACAAGAACCACCCAGATATTCAGGCTGGATAAGTGGGTTACGGCATGGATCAGAACATTGTGAAACGCTGTGCCGCGCGGTATGTCGATTCCTAAAAAGGTGCCTATCTGACTGGCCGCGATCAGGCAGGCAGCTGCTGTGGTGAACCCGACAATGACTGTGTGTGAGATGAAATTGACCAGGGCGCCCAGTCCTGCTGCACCCATGATCAGCTGTATCAGCCCTACCAACAGAGTGAGTGTCAGGGCCAGATCAACAAACTCCTGGCTGCCTGGGGTTGCCAGCCCGCTGATCGAGGCAAAGACGGCGATTGAGATGGCGGTGGTGGGTCCGGTCACCATGTGCCAGCTGGAGCCCCAAAGCGCGCCAATAACTGCCGGGACCATGGCGGCATAGAGTCCGTATTGGGGTGGCATGCCCGCAATGGTGGCAAAAGCAATGGACTGAGGGAGAACAATGATGGCGCCTGTCAGCCCGGCGGAGGCGTCCAGCTTGACAGATTGGTTGGTCAAGCGTGGCCATTTCAAGAATGGCAAAAGTTTGAGCAATAAGCTGGAATCAATCTTGATCATGAAGGGCGATGCAATTTTTGGTGACTTATGCAAGTCCGAAGGGCGGCCGGCCTTGCTTGCCTGGCCACACCTGATTGCATAAAAAAATCAGCGGCCTGTCCATACTCCGAATGGGTATGTTAGCCGACGAAAGACTGCGAGGGGTTTGACTTAGTCGTTCGGACCCGCAACGGTGGCGCCTTGGATGCCATGCCGAGCCAGTGACGCCGCCACAAATCCAGAGGCCTTCTGCTCTTGCACAAAAGCCGCCAGCGCTTCAGCGGCCTGCTGGCCGCGGCTGCGGGGTGTGCCCATGGCCTGACGGATCACCATGAAACGGCCTGGCAGCAAGCGCAGGTTGGGATGCTGGCTTGCATCCATCTCGAGTTGCTGCTTGACCCCCGCAGCGACATCCAGGTTTTGCGTCAGGAAAGTCGGTACCACGGCCGGTGAGCTCGGAGCTCGCACCAATTGGGCCTGCTTGATTTCACGACTGAGATGGAGGTCGTAGGCGCTGCCCGCCCCCACGGTAATGCGTCGACCGGGCTGGTCGACCTCGTCATTGTTCTGAAGCGTGGAATCTTGACGCACCAGGTAGCAGCCTTCAATCAACACATAGGGTGGCGTGAAGGCGATCTCCTGACCTCGCAGCGGGTCAATCGCAAAAAATCCAATGTCAGCCTGCTCCTGGCGAACCGCCTCCACCGACTTGCCAGCGGTGTCAAACACCACCAGTTCTAGCCCTACGCCCAATCTGTCGGCAAAGGCACGTGCCAGATCAACCGAAACGCCAACTGGCTGACCATTGGCAGGGTTCTTGTTGGCCAATATCGGATTACCCAAATTGATCGAGGCACGCAAGGTGCCGGTTGGGGTGAAGGCTTTGACGAGGGAGGGGTTCATCGTAGAGCGGTTGAAAAATTATCGGTAGCCCGGACCAAAATTGGGAAGCTTGAATCAGTTGATCGTGGTGCACAGGATATTCTGTCCGACAACCCTTAGGGCATGCGGCGTCCGTCGGGCCCGGTAAACCCAGTGACCCATTGACTCTTAGGGCGGTTGAATTAGGCCGATGTTCTACCTGACTGACGGGTTCGATCCTTGAGGCAGCTCGCTCGGAGAGCGGTCAGAAAAGTGCGCTGAAATTCAGATCTGACGCCAAGGCAAACCGCGCAAGCGCCATCCACCCAGCGTGCCGCGGTGGTGTTCCTTGTCGAGCTCGCCCTCAAAACCCTCAAGAACATTGCTGACATTGGTAAACCCGTTTTTTTCCAGCTCCAGCCCGGCATCGACAGAGCGCTTGCCGCTTCGGCAGATCAGGATAATCTGTCGGTCCTTGCGGCCGGCCATACGCAACACCTGGTCGCAAAAATGGGAGTTGACCTCGAACTCGATGCCTCTGTTCCATTCAATGTTGACTGCTTCGGTCGGATGGCCGATGTAGTAGTACTCAAACTCGGTCCGGCAGTCGATCATCAGCGCATTGGGGCTTTTCTGTAGTTCGTCAAATGCTTGTTGTGGGGTCAGATGGTCCATGGAAACAACTCCTTGGCGTCATTCTGTTCGATAGAGATGAAAGTGCAAACTACATTTTTCTCATATCCATATAACCATCTGCCACAACGCCCACCAGATGCCTGTCAAATCAGTGGTGTGGACTTTGATTCATTGTTTTTTCTTGAGTCCAAGCTGATCCATTTGACGCGAGATCTGGGTATCTTCGCTGGCAATCAACTGACCAAAGTCTGCTGATGGCATAAAGGCGGGAAGAAAGCCAAATTTCTGACCGGCTGCAACAAACTCCGGCCTTTGGACTGAGAATTCAATGGCCTTTTCAAGACGCGACAAAGTGGCAGGTGGAGTTCCCTTGGACACCGCAATGCCTCGCCACAAGTCCATCGCCGTTAAAGGGATTCCAAGTTCTGCGACGGTTGGAACATCTGGAAACACCGGATCCCGCTTTGAACCGAGGATGGCCAAGACTCGCAGGTTGCCACTCTTGACATGCGATGAGACGGCGCCGGGTAACTGAACAATCGCATCAACATGTCCGCCTAATAAATTGGTTACAACCTGACTGGCGCCAAATGGCACATCGAGAACCTTGGCGCCGGCTGCCTCGAACAACGAAGCAACCGCCATATGGGTATGACTTCCCGTGCCCGAATTGCCAACTTTCAGACGCCCCGGATTGGCGCGGGCGTAGTCGATCAATTCTTTCAGTGTTTTCCAGGGTGAGGAGGCTTGAACTGCCACCGCCGGTAGTTCTATCGTGGCGCGCGCAACCGGATCGAAAGCTTTGTAATCAATGTCCATCATCCCGCCGTAATGGGTCGTTGAAACCGAATTGGAATTCCAGACCATGGTTCGACCGTCAGGCTTGGTCGCTGCAACATATTTGTAGCCGATAGCGCCGCCACCACCGGGTTTGTTGATGACCGGTACTGGTTGATCAAGGTATTTGGCCATGCCCTCGGCCAGTATCCGGGCGACAACATCTGCAGACGACCCAGCGGGGAATATGACAACTAGCTCTAAGGGGTTCGCGCTTTTATTCGATGCCTGGGCCAAGGCGCTGAAAGAGCCGAGGCTTAGTAGCACGCCCAAGAAGAAAGTCAACAACTTGTTTCGAGATGAATGGATGTTCATGTTCAAATTCTCCTAATAATTCATGCATTGGGATCATTCAGGATTTCCGACAACTCAACTCTTCGGCCTTCTTTGGCAGAGAGAACGCCTGCACGAACAACGCCCAATGAGCGTGTTGCGTACTCACCGCCGGTTTCGGGCACACATTTCCCACGGACTGCAGCAGCAAACTCTTCCAACTCGTCGACAAAGGTGTCATTCTTGGTAAAGGGTACAGCCTCGGCTTTTTCGGTACCCCTTTTGACGAACCGCAAACCACCATGCAGGTCGTAATAGGCACTGGCTTCCTTGCCGTAAATGTTCATGACATAGTTTTCGGAAGCTGAGGCATAACTGGCATTCACAGTCGATAGGGCGCCGTTTTCGTGCTGCAGGATCAGGCTGGCCACGTCAGGGTTGTCACCCGGAAGCACCAGTTGCGCCAGTTGGCCACTGACAGACTTGATGGGCCCGATCAGGTATTCCAGAACATCAATATAGTGAACGCCAATTTGCAGCATCACGCCGCCGGGCATTCCGCTGGCCTGATAGCGCCAAGAACTCAGGTCGATCTTGCCCAGACGGTCCCTGCTGATATTGGCCTCTGCGTTCACCAGCCGACCAAATACGCCCGCATCAATTTGCTGTTTGATCCAGCGAAATTGACTTTCGCGGCGGCGCTGGTAGCCCAGGGCCAGGACCACGCCCGCTTTACGGCATGCCTCAGTGATGGCGCGACCTTCAGCCAGTGTGTTAGCAATAGGTTTGTCCAGAAAAACATGCTTGCCGGCCGCGGCGGCCTGTTGGGTGGTTTCAAGATGAACATTGTTGGGCGTTGTATTGACGATGGCATCGATGGACTTGTCAGCCAGGATTTCTTCGTAACTCGATATTGGCAGGCAGTTGTATTTTTTTGCGAAGGCTTGTCTTTTATCCTCAGAGCGTGTGTAGCAGGATTTGATCTTCAGCTTTCCGGAACGCACCATGGCGTCTGCCAGAACATCAGACCACCAGCCCATGCCAATACAGGCAACATTGATCGGTTCAAATTCCATTTTGATTTCTTTCTTGTCAGGGTGGGATTATTTTTTTGCCGGCATTTGCACCGCAGCACCAATGGACTCAACTGCTGCCTTGGCAAGTTCTGCGTCCGCATTCCAGTTGCCGCCGGAAACTCCGACCCCACCGATGCATTCGCCATCGACAATGATGGGGGCGCCACCTTCCATGGCAGTCCAGCGCTGAGGTCCCGCGGCCAATGCTAGGCCAATGGCATGGGAGGTATCAAGATCCTGGCCCACAGCGCCCTGGGAAGTCGTCATCCGCTTGTTTGAGGCAGCACAAGTTGCTTTGGTCGTTGAAGAATGAATGGTATGGAACCGACCACCATCCATTCGCTTTGCCATAATGACATTTCCCCCCCCATCGGCCACAACGACGCTGATTGCCAGCCCTTCTTTTCGTGCGCCTTCAATGGCGGTCTCGCATATTTTTTCAGCGCCAGCCAATGTGAGTTGTTTGGAATTTGCAAAAAACATCAATCCGATCTCCTAAACTTCAAGGGAACTACAAGTGAAAAATGGATGAACGCGTTCATCAGCTCATTTTCTGAGCCGAAATCATTCTGAACTTGCTGACCCCGCCCCGCATCCGTACATACCCCTAGGGACGTTTCAGCAGAGTTCATGGGCTGGCTGGCAGAATCTCCAGATCATTCGAACTGACGGAATAGCTAATCACCGCAGACATTAAAAAAATGAAAATTTGTATCGTTTCCGACAGCCACGACCGCGCGCCCATGCTGGCTGCAGCGGTCAAAGATGGAATTCAAGCGGGTGCCCAGGCCGTACTGCATTGCGGGGACCTGATCGGTGCGATGACTCTGCGACCACTGTTGGGGTTGGGGTTGCCCGTGCACCTGGTCCACGGCAACAATTTGGGCGATTGGCAGGCGTTGTGGCGTTTGTGCCAGGAGTCCAAAGGGCAGATTCAGTACCATGGCGCTGATGCCAACCTGAAGCTTGCCGGTCAGCGGTTGTTTGCAACCCATTACCCACACTACGCACGCGGCCTTGCTTGTACCGGCGACTACGACATCGTTTGTTGCGGCCATGACCATACTGCATCGGTGCACCAGCAGCCAACGATTCTGGGTGGGATGACCTGGCTACTCAACCCGGGCACAGTTGCAGGGCTGGGCGGGCCTCCCACCTGGATGCTGGCTGATCTGCAGACTTTGCAGTTTGAAATCCGGCCGGTGCCCCCAGTTTGAAATTGCCTGCGAAAAAAATCCAGTATCTGAGAACTCGGAACCCCCAAGCTGCGACGCCCACCTCAAGAAGCTAAGGATACTTATAAGGCCATAGATTTTTTTTGGCGTTTGGTCAGTTTGGCACTTGTAGAATGAAAGATGATGTGTCAAGCTGACCATCGCTGCTCTCCCCAAAAAATGGGCTGAACTGCACCGATGTAACTACAACCCGGAAGACAAGATGATGTTTGCAACCAATCCTTTTGCCTCGATTTCTGCTTCTATCTCACCTGGCCTGATGCAGGGCTTTGTGATTCTGATGTTTATTCTTGTCGTGGCAGGTACGCTGTTCGACGTCATTCACAAGGGAAGTGCCCGCTACTTCTTCGAAAACTTTCGCAAATCCAAGCAGGCAGGCACCCGCCCGGTCGAGGGTGGCGAACTGGTGTCGATTGCCGTAAAGACCGCTGTGGTGGATGTGCTCGCCTCTGGCGAGTTCTGCAATCAGCGTCGTCGTATCGCCCACCTGCTGGGCATGTACGGCTTCGTTTTTTACGTGCTGGCAACCGTCATGCTGGTGTTTGACCAGGCGGCGGGTGCAGGTTGGGCCCAACTCTGGTGGCTTGGCGGCCTGATGGTCTGCGTGGGCGGTTACTGGTTCTGGTTCTTTATCCGGGTTGACGTGGCTGCAGAGGGCCGTTCACCCTGGCGCCTGATGAAGGCTGATCTTTTTGTGTTGTCCCTGCTGATCAGCACCACGCTGGGCCTGATCTGGGCTGCCACGGGCGGCGGCGTGGGGATCCTGTTTGCTCTTTACATTCTGGCAACCATTGTGTTGTTCGCCGGTGTTCCCTGGTCCAAGTTTGCCCATATGTTCTTCAAGCCGGCCGCTGCTTACGAAAAGCGTGTTTCTGAGGCCAACGGCACTGCAGAAAATCTGCCTCTTCAGACCCGTGATGACCCCGAGCAGCAAAAGAGACACTCCATGGAATTGCTGGTCGACGCGCCCATGAACATGGGACTGGGTATCAAGCGCGAAGCGCCCCGCCACTATTAATTCATCCTGTAATCGCCCTCAACTTATTGCGCAAGTCAAGGAGACTGATCCATGCCAACCTTTGTCTACATGACGAGATGCGACGGATGCGGCCATTGTGTCGACATCTGTCCCTCGGACATCATGCATATCGACAAAACCTACCGTCGAGCCTACAACATCGAGCCCAATATGTGCTGGGAGTGTTACTCCTGCGTGAAGGCCTGTCCGCAGCACGCAATTGATGTGCGCGGTTATGCCGACTTTGCTCCTCTGGGCCATAGCGTGCGAGTTCACCGCGATGAAGAAAAAGGCACTATCGCCTGGCGAATCAAATTTCGTAACGGCACGGAAAAGAACTTCCTCTCGCCGATTACCACCAAGCCTTGGGGAACTTGTATCCCCAAGCTGGCCGAAGTTCCTGCACCAAGCTCTGAAATGCGTGATAGCCAACTCCTGTACAACGAGCCGAAATATGTTCGTATGGATGAAGGCGGCCTCCATACGCTGGAATCCAATGGCCTCAAGTTGAAGAAAGGCGTGTACTACTAATGGCTTACGAAACTATCATTGAAGACGGCATTGACGTTCTGGTCGTTGGTGCAGGTTTGGGTGGCACCGGCGCAGCCTGGGAAGCCCGCTTCTGGGGGCAGGACAAAAAAATTGTCATTGCCGAAAAGGCCAATATCGACCGCTCGGGTGCCGTGGCCCAGGGGCTTTACGCGATCAATTGCTACATGGGTACCCGCTGGGGCGAGAACAAGCCTGAGGACCATGTCCGATATGCCCGCATCGACCTGATGGGCATGGTGCGCGAAGACCTGTTGTTTGACATGGCTCGCCACGTCGATTCGGCGGTTCACCAGTTTGAGGAGTGGGGCCTGCCGATCATGAAGGACCCCAAGACCGGCCGCTATCTGCGCGAAGGCCGCTGGCAGATCATGATTCACGGCGAATCCTACAAGCCAATCGTGGCCGAGGCTGCCAAGAAGTCGGCGGACAAGGTGTTCAACCGTATTTGCGTGACCCACCTGCTGATGGATGAAAGCCGGGAGAACCGGGTCGCTGGCGCTGTGGGCTTCAATGTGCGCACTGGCAACTACCACGTCTTCAAGTCCAAGACGGTGATTTGCGGTGCTGGTGGTGCTTCCAATATCTTCAAGCCACGTTCTGTGGGTGAGGGATCGGGACGTACCTGGTACGCGCCCTGGTCATCCGCTTCTGCCTATGGCTTGCTGATCAATGCAGGTGCCAAGATGACGCAGATGGAAAACCGCATCGTGCTGGCCCGTTTCAAGGACGGCTACGGTCCGGTTGGTGCCTACTTCCTGCACCTCAAGACCTACACCCAGAACTGCAATGGCGAGGAATACGAGTCCAAGTGGTTCCCCGAGTTGCAAAAAATGGTGGGCAAGGAATATCTGGATCCCGAAGCCTCTCACCTGACGCATCGTCCCATCCCGACCTGTTTGCGCAACCACTGCATCATCAGTGAAGTCAACGCAGGCCGTGGCCCGATCCATATGGTGACCATGAAGGCTTTCCAGGATCCCCACCTGGAGGAAGTGGGCTGGGAAAACTTCCTGGGCATGACAGTTGGCCAGGCGGTGCTCTGGGCCTCTACCGACGTTGACCCGAAGAATGAAAACCCTGAGTTGACCACTTCTGAGCCTTATGTGATGGGATCACATGCCACCGGTTCCGGTGCCTGGTGTTCCGGGCCCGAGGATGTGTCGCCACCGGAGTACTTCTGGGGCTACAACCGCATGACCACCATCGAGGGCCTGTTCGGTGCCGGTGATGCTGTCGGCGGGACTCCCCACGCCTTCTCGTCGGGCTCGTTCACTGAGGGGCGTCTGGCTGCCAAGGCTGCCTGCAAATACATTGATGACGGCAAGGCCGAAGGCATTGTGGTCACCGAGAAGCAGATCAGCCAGCGCAAGACTGAAATCTACCAGCCGATGGAGCACTACAAGACCTATCGAAACGCGATTGTGGCTGGTAGCGTCAACCCGCACTACATCAATCCCAAGCAAGGACTGGATCGCCTGCAGAAATTGATGGACGAGTACTGCGGTGGCGTATCGGTCAATTACATGACCAACGAGAAGCTGCTTAATATCGGTCTGAAGAAACTTGCCCTACTGGAAGAGGATCTGCAGAAATTGGCCGCTGAAGATGTCCATGAGCTGTTACGTGCCTGGGAGCTGAAGCATCGCCACCGTGCTGCTGAATGCGTGACCCATCACACCTTGTTCCGCAAGGAAACCCGCTGGCCTGGTTACTACTACCGTGGCGATGCGATGAAGGTGGATGATGAGAACTGGCATGTGCTCACGGTGTCGCGCCGTGATCCGCAGACCGGTGAATACACCATGGAGAAGGCGCCCTGCTATCACCTGGTGTCCGAGAACGAGTAATTGGCAGCTGCGATGGATACGCCAACTCCTCAAGCCGGGTGCCTGAGGAGTTGGCGTGTCTGAAGTTTTGAGTCCACCCCAAAGGGCCTCTGCCAATGGCACTGGCGTTAGCGTGAATATCATTGAAAAATCCGACGAGGAGATCCTCGCATTGGCGCAGCCGCTCTGGCGCGATTTGCTAAAGCACTCCAATGAGGGCAAGTATGGTGAGTTCGTCAAGAACTTCTCCAGAGCCTTTGCCATGGCCATGAACCAGGTTGAAGTCAACCATCAGTTTGCGCATAGCGAGCTGGCCAGAAACCTGTCTGACCAATTCGACTTCCTGGGCGTGATTCGTCGTGGTGAGCATGTGACGGTTCTCTTCAGGCAGCGCAGCAGCAAGAAAGCTGGCGAGTGGCTCGGGCGACTGGTTCTGGGCTATGAAGAGGGACAGGTCAGAGTTTTTGCGGCCTCAATCTTCTGAAATTTCAAAAGCGACGCAAGATGTCTGAAACAATTCAGGATGGCAAGTTTGTCGAGTTGACCTACAAGGTCACTGACAGAAAGTCGGGTCACGTTCTGACCCAGGTCGAGTTTCCCCTGGGTTACGTTCACGGCCACAACGAAATCTTGTCACCGGCCGTGCACCAGCAACTGCAGGGCAGGAAGGCTGGCGAGACCATCGAAGTTCCCATCGACGGCAATGAGATTTTCGGGCCGCGTGACGAGTCTCTGGTATTCACCGACCTTATCGAAAATGTACCCGAGGAGTACCGGCAGGTGGGGTGCTCCATCCTGATGGAGAACGACAAGGGGCAGACCCGAAGTTTTCTTGTGACCTGGCTGGATGATGAAAAACTGACAGTCGACGGGAACAACCCGCTGAGCGGGCGCGAGGTGGTCTTTATCTTGGAGATTCTGACGGTACGAGATGCCAGTGAGGAAGAGACAAAAATTGGAGAAGCCTTACCAGCCCAGGCCAATATTGACCCCTCACTGCTAAGACCCGTCTGATTGATGTAACAAAGTGCTCCGGCACAACATTTTTAACTACCTGTTTTCAACCTAGCACCCAAGAGAAAGGCAACTTATGAGCGAGCAAAAGCCTATCACCCAGGTTCCCGATGGAAAGACCCCGTACTACACCACCCGTCAAAAACCGGCGACTGAGAAAGGTTTTGTCGGGTTTGAAACGGTCTGGAAAGCCCCGCACAAGGTGGCTGAGTACCAGACCCCGAAGAAGCCCTGAACCGGCTCCAAGGTTCTAAAGACTTGGCCTCCATGCCTGGGGGCTGAGCATGCTCTTTTGAGATCTCTCCAGGTCTGAGGGCGCCGGATAACCGGCGATCAATTCCCCAAATACTATACTCAGAGCCATCCGTGGCCTTTCCCAGGGTTGTCTTGCCATACCGCATAGGTCGATCCTGAGTCTGGCTGTTTTTTGAGCAGTAGGGTTTCATCCGGGTTCACGTATGGCAGATCGCCGTCTCCAGGTTTTTCACGCGGTCGCAAAGCACCTTTCTTTTACCAAGGCTGCCGAGTCTCTTTTCATGACGCAGCCGGCCGTGACGGCCCAGGTCCGCCAGCTGGAGGAGCACTTCAATACCCGGCTGTTTGACCGCACTCGGGGCCGCATTGCGCTCACCTCAGCCGGAAAACTGGCCCTTGAATATGCAGAAAAAATTCTCGACACCACGGCAGAACTTGATCAACGCCTGCACGAAATTGGCGGCAAGCTCAGTGGCCCCCTGCTGATTGGTGCCAGCACCACCCTCGCTGACTATCTGTTGCCCAAGGTGCTGGGTAACTACAAGGCCAGTTACCCAGCAGTAGTGCCGCAGCTTTTTGTCAATAATTCCGGCGTGGTGCAGTCTCGTGTGGCTGAACGCGCGCTGGACATCGGTTTTGTGGAAACTGAAATTCATCTGCCCTCTTTGGCGGCCGATATTTGCTGCAAGGATGAGTTGCTGGTCATTTGTGCACCCAGCCACCCCTTGGCCAATTTGACAAGTGTGGACGCTGAGCTACTGACGCAATATCCCTTTGTCAGCCGCGAAACGGGCTCTGGCACGCGGGATGTGATTGACAACTATCTGCGCACCACGGGTATTGCACCTGAAGCCATGCAGGTCATGATGGAACTGGGCAGCCCGGAAGCACTCAAGGGTCTGGTGGCCACCGGTGTGGGCTTCACCATCATGTCCAGTGCAACCGCCATCAACGAAGTCCAACTGGGTCAACTGATGCAGATCCCGCTGTCCCCCCGTCTGACTCGCAATCTCTATGTGGTCTACCCCAAGGAGCGCATTCATTCGCACCTGGTGTCCAGTTTCATTGACTTTGCCAAGCAAAGTTTGTTGAGCGCCCAGTAAGCCGGCCTTACTGCCAGATCCCGAGGTTTGCTGACCAGCTGCAGCCAGTCTTCAGGCAGACGGGCTGCAGTAGGCCAGAGGCAGGGCGCAAAAGGCTGTCTGTAGTTTGTAGCAGGACTGCAACCAGCCAGTGTCAAGGTGCAACCGAGGCCCAGACAAATTCTAGTTTTCCAGCGACTTGTAATATTTGCGCAGAATCTCCAGCACTTCAGGGCGACTGAACTCCGGTGGGACATCGGCGCCCTCGGACAGGGACTTGCGCAACTGGGTGCCGGATACCTGCAAGCGATCGGCATCGGTGTGGGGGCAGGTACGACCTGAGGCCATGCCGCCACACTTGTAGCACCAGAAGGAAATATCAATCTTCATGGGCTGGGTCTGCAGGGCATCCGGCGGCAGACGGTCAAAAATATGGTGCGCATCAAACGGGCCGTAGTAGCTCCCCACACCGGCATGATCGCGACCGACGATCTGATGCGAGCAACCATAGTTCTGACGAAACACGGCATGGAGCAGGGCTTCGCGCGGACCGGCATAGCGCATGTCCAGCGGGTAGCCAGCCTGCACCACCGTGTTCTCGACAAAGTATTTGTCCACCAGGGTGCCAATGGCCTGGGCGCGAACATCGGCAGGAATGTCACCCGGCTTGAGGTTGCCCAGCAGGGAGTGGATCAGAACGCCATCGCAGGTTTCAATGGCAACCTTGGCCAGATACTCATGGGAGCGGTGCATGGGGTTGCGCGTCTGAAATGCTGCCACCCGCGACCAACCCAGCTCCTCGAACATGGCCCGAGTCTGCTTGGGTGTCTTGAACAAATCGCCAAACTGCTCGGGAAAGCCCCCGGTGGACAGCACCTTGACCGGCCCGGCCAGATTCACATCGCCCTGACTCATGACTTGCTTGACACCGGGGTGTGCGCTGTCGGTGGTCAGGAAGACGGTGGCGCATTCATGGGCCTTGTCGATGCTGTATTTTTCAGTGATCCGCATGGTGGCCAGAATGCTGCCGTCGTCTGGATCGGTGAGTGCCACCTCACTGCCTACAGCGATGGTCTGAGCCTGCTCGCTGCTGGCCGACAGGGTGATGGGAATCGGCCAGAACAAGCCGCTGGCCATGCGCATGCCATCACAGACCCCTTGCCAGTCTGCCTTGGTCATGAAGCCGTCAAGCGGCGTAAAGCCACCAATGCCCAGCATGATCAGATCACCTTTTTCACGTGAGCTCACTTTCAGTGTTGGCATCGAGGCAGCCCGTTTCAATTCCTGGGCCAATGCATTGCCTTCGAGCAACAACGCCTGAAGTCCACCGCCGCCGTGAGGTTCAACCAAAGCCATGCTTACATCTCCTAGTAAATTGGTGAGTACCGACCGCCCTGTCAGAGCGGTGGCATGGTGAAAGAAAAATAGTTCAACAGGGTCATCTTAAACAATGATCAGGCCAGATTACCGCAGCGATAGGCACACCTATAGCAGGTGGTGTTGCAAACTTCGGTGCCGGCCTGCTTTTCAGGGGGAGCGACCGGGTCATGCAGAGGGGTAAAAGCCATTGACAGATTAATCCAAGTCTGCGTCGATCCGTCTATCACCACCTAGGGTAATCCTTGACCTACCCGGATGGGTAATAGGATATCCTAGGGGGGTATAGGGTTCCTGCCATGTTTCCCAGTATTGAATCTACACCTGTGACCATCATTTCTCGCCCCGATGAGGCCCCCAATGGGGCTCTGCGCTCCTGGGCTGTGGATGACGCCTCAGGGAAGTCAGCGCAGGACCAAGATGCCTATCGGAGTTATCTTGACGCCCTGCTTGGGGTGAGCGCTTCCAGCGCTGGACTTATCTTGGCCTGCAGTCCAGATGGTCAGACATGGGAGCGACTGGCCGCCAGTCACATCAAGAGCGAAACTTCTGCGCAACAGATTTTTTCAGCACTGCTTTGCGATGTGTGTGGTTCTCGGTTCGCATCAGACGAGCCAGCCTGGGTCGCCAGGCCTGAACAATGCCTGGGCAAGTGCATGGTTGGGGCTTGTTGCCAGGTAGTGAACCATTGCAGGGAGATGTTGATCGTTCCCCTCAGGAGTCAGCAGCAGGTAATGGGATGCTGCTTGCTTGGGTTTGAACGCAAGGTGGCGATTCCCGCTGCCATCATGACGCTGGTGCAATCGGTCGGCCAGATGATTGGTCACCATCTGCTTGCGCAGAGGCAATCTCGTCAGCAACAGCGTGACCAGATCCTCGGTGAGCGCCGCTTTCTTGCCAATGAGGTGCATGACTCGGTAGCTCAGTCCCTGGTCTATATGAATCTGCGAATGCCGCTGTTGCGCGCTGCACTTGAAAAACAAAACCTGTCACAGGCCGGGCGTTATTTGGATGATGTGGAAGACACCTTGCAGAGTGCTCAGACCGCCGTCAGAGAGCTGATGACTGATTTTCGGGTGTCGATGAACCCGCAGGGCTTGCGTCATGCCTTGAATGATCTGGTCCAGGCCTTTAAGCGTCAGTCTTCCACCCAGTTGGATTACCAGGACGGCCTTGGCAACCTGTCCTTGACTGCGGAGCAGGAGCGTCAACTGTTTCACATTGTTCAGGAGGCGCTGGCCAACATCCGCCGGCATGCCAATGCAGGCCACGCTTGGGTTCGCCTTGATCATGTCAACGGCCAGCTGGTGCTGGATGTGCAGGATGATGGCAAGGGGTTCGGCCATGGCAAGCCTGAGTTGCAGCCGGGTCATTATGGTGTTGGCATCATGCGGGAGCGAGCCAACAGCCTGGGTGCCTGCCTGTCCATTGGCCCGCGCGAGGGCGGCGGAACCGTGCTGACATTGAAATGGTCGGTCCCTGACCATGGCAAAGCGCAATTATCCCGAGGTACTCTGTGATGGATCCCATTCGCCTGATGCTTGTGGATGACCATTCACTTTGCCGCAGCGGTCTGACTGAGCTGCTGCAGAGTCGGGGAGAAATGAAGGTGGTGGCCGCAACCGGCAACCCCCTGCAAGTGTTGCCGCTGATTGAAGAACAGCGGCCAGAATTGATTGTGTTGGATCTGCGCCTGGCCGAAACCGATGGCCTGTCGCTGTTGCGTTCGCTTCGTGCCGAGGGTTGCGAGATTCCAGTGGTCATTCTCACCATGAGTAGCACAGAAGATGACATGGCGGCAGCCTTGCGCTCTGGCGTCAAGGGTTATCTGCTCAAGGATATGGACCCGGATGACGTGATTGAGTCGATTGCCCGTGCTGCCAAAGGCGAATTGGTCGTTGCCCCCAGCATGGCGGTCAAGCTGGCCCAGATGTGGCAGGGTCGGCAAGAAGGCTCACTCAAGCGGGATCTGGTGTCCACCCTGACTGACCGCGAACGTGAAGTGCTCGAGTTGGTGGCCCAGGGCAAGAGCAACAAGGCGATTGCCAATGTGCTTGATATCAGCCACAACACCGTAAAGCTTCATGTCAGACACATCATGGCCAAGCTCGATCTGAATTCACGGGTCGAGGCGGCTGTTTTTGCGTTCGAACATCGCAATACAGCGGAGGGCACCATCAAATTGAATCCCTTACGGGATCCACATACTTCCACACGCCTTTAGCAAGGCTACCGCTTTGGTTCACGGCGGGGCAGCCCCATCAGCTCAGGCATTGCGAAGGTAAGGCGGTCTTGGCTTTAGCGCTGGGGTTGAGCGAATTGCCCTGCACCTGCTCAGGGTCAAACCATGCCAGCGTCCCATGCAACTTGACAACATCGCCAACGATGATCAGGCTGGGCGAGGTGAAGCCCGAGGATCGGGCCTTGGCCGGCAAGTCCTGCAAGGTGCCAGTCAGTACCCGCTGGGTTGACAGCGTGCCATGTTGCACCAACGCAATGGGCCGGCTGGGTGGCGCCCCATGAGCGATAAGCTGTTGGCAGATATCTGGCAGGGCATTGAGACCCATGTAAATGACCACCGTCTGGCTGGGCCGAACCAGCGCCTGCCAGTCCAGCTCAGCGCAACTGCCATCCTTGAGATGGCCGGTGACGAACAAGGCGACCTGCGCATAATCGCGATGAGTCAGCGGAATGCCGGAAAAGCTGGCCACCCCGCAAGCAGCCGTTACGCCGGGCACGACCTCAAAATCAATACCCTGGGCGGCGAGTTCCTGCATCTCTTCGCCCCCGCGTCCAAAAATGAAAGGGTCGCCACCCTTGAGTCTGACGACCCGTTTGCCTTCGCGCGCCAACTTGACCAATAAGGCATTGATCTGTTCCTGCCGCATGGTGTGTTCGTTGCGACGTTTGCCGGCATAGATCCGTTGCGCGCTTTCAGGTGCGAAATCAAGCACCCCTTGGGAAATAAGATTGTCGTAAACCACTGCATCGGCCTGCTGCAACAGGCGCAGAGCGCGCAGCGTCAGCAACTCCGGATCACCCGGACCGGCTCCGACCAGAAATACCCGGCCAGCAACAGACGGATTCAATTGGGAGGCGCTCATGAATTCAAAGCTCAGTGGGTGGTCCCGCTGGAGCATGATCCACTGCCACAACCGCCGTTGCCACAGCCACCGGTACTGCACCCGCCACCCGTGGTGAAGGCAGACTGCTGATTGACGAAAATGAAATTGAACTGGCCTGGTTCGAGCTCAACAAAATCAAGCATCGTATCTTCCAGCAGATCGGCGTGTTGCGGCGCTATGACGACCGGTATGTCTTCAAGCAGCAACTGCATATCGCCTTCAGCAGTCTCGTCAAATCCCATGCCGTAGTCGATTGATCCATCCGGCAGCCGCCGGGCAGCTACCCTCAGCGCAAGATCGCTGGCGCCTGAGTCATGGGCCGCCTTGTTAATTTGCTGGGCTGCGTTGGGACTTAATGAAAACATGGTTTCGCTCCTGAGGATTCTGCAAAGTTATCACAGATGATGAATGGGACATTGGGCATTGCTGATGGCCCAGTGTCAAGAAGGCTGCTGCAAAGAGTCATGACACCACGCTGCCAAGTCGCTCCTGCCCCGCACTTGTCACTGAATATTTGCAATCTCGAACAAAGTCGACAAATGCGGGCGCCCAGCCGTCTGCGTCCAGGCTGCGCAGGTGGGCATAGCTGGCCAGAACATTGCGGTGAACGATGCCATCGCGCAAGCCATCGATACCATGACCGCGTGTTACCTGCCAGGCCGTGGGCGTATCGGCTGGCAGTCCGGTAATTTCGGAATAATGAAACTCGTGGCAGCGCACTTTTTTTCCGCGCAACCCAGGCCAAGGCATGCGGTTGCTTGCGCTCAAATGGACATAGCCGCGACCGACCGGCTTGTCGTGCAATTCGACATCGCCGGGGATGACACCCACCATGTTGGCACATCGGCCCTTCCAGCTCAGGGTTCTGGCCAGGTACATCAGTCCGGCGCATTCGGCATAGACCGGCAGGCCGGCCTCTATGGCTTGGGCAATTTCACGACGCAGGGAGGCGTTGGCGTGCAGCGCGTCAAGAAAGAGCTCGGGAAAACCACCACCGATAAAAAGTCCATCTACGTCTGGGAGGCGCTGATCGTTCAGCGTGTCAAAGGGAATCAGCTGCGCCCCCGCACGTTCCAGGGCCTGCAGGTCATCCGGGTAGTAGAAACCGAAAGCCTTGTCGCGGGCCAGACCGATTCGAACCTCTGGCTTGGCACGGGATCCATCGGCCTTGACCGGTACAGCAGGCATCTTTAGCGGGGGTGCGGTAGCGGCGAGATCTTTGATTCGCTGGAGGTCCACTTGAGCCGCGATACGTTGGCCGATGCGCTGAACCTGCTCTTGTGCATGCTCATGTTCATTGCTGGGCATCAGGCCCAGGTGGCGCTCTGGCATGGCCAAGGCGTCTTCTTCTCCCACCGCGCCGAGCACTGGCACGTCGGTGTAATGCTCGATCACGGCACGGAGCTTTGATTCATGACGGCTGCCACCCACGCGGTTGAGGATGACGCCACCGATTTGGAGCCCACGGTCAAAAGCCTGATACCCAAGGATCAGTGGGGCAATGCCACGGGTCATACCGCGCGCGTCAATGACAAGCAGAACTGGGAGCTTCAGCAGGTGCGCCAGGGCGGCGTTGCTGCTGCTGCCGTCCAGGGTCAAGCCGTCATAGAGCCCCTTATTCCCTTCCACTAGGGCGATGTCGGCAGCCGTGGCATGCCGGTAAAACAGTTGAACAATCTGTTCTTCCGTCATCAGGTAAGGGTCAAGGTTGTAGCAGGGCCTGCCGCTGGCCATACCTAGCCACATCGGATCGATAAAGTCCGGCCCCTTCTTGAAGGGCTGCACCTGGCAACCGGTGCTGCTCAGCGCAGCGCAAAGCCCCAGGGTCATGGTGGTCTTGCCAGAAGACTTGTGAGCAGCCGATACAAGCAGGCGGTTCATGGGCCTACGTATTTGATTGAGTGGCTGGGTGCTTGAGCTGGTCAGAGGGAAAACTGTCGAGTCGCTGTGGAATGAAGGCCAACCATTTCAGCGCCAGCAGCACGATCACGCCGACCATGGCAAAGCCACCCAAGCCCAGCAGCAACTCCGGCAGCCGGGGCGTGTAGGGGGCAACCACACCATCGCCAAAGCTGCTGCTGACTTGATAGTCAGGGAAAATTTCGATCGGGTAGGCCTGGCTTCCGATGATGGTGACATACATCTGGGCCATGCCGCCCGCGATGACCAGTAGTGCCGCGATGACAAGGGCAGTGCGAGATTGACGGCTGCTGGGGTTCAGCAGCAACACAAGCGGCAACACACTGCCCAGGCCGATCTGCCCCAGCCAGAACAGGTTGGTATAGATGCCACCATCAATCAGCACAAAGCGCTCAAGACCGTGTTGCTTGGCAAAGTACAGGTTAGTCAGGTGATAGACCAGCACAAAGTAGGCAGCGGATGACACAAAAATTGCCAGCAACCGAGCCAGCCGGTCTTGCATGGCGGGATCCAGGGCACGCTGGCTGCCTTTGCTGATGGCAAACAGGATCAGCATGAAGACAGCCAGGCCGTAGGACAGTGAAAAAACAATGAACATGGGGCCGAGCAAGGCAGAGCCAAAGGCCTGTCGCCCCACCAGAAAGCCAAAGATCGATCCGGTGCCGGTGGTGAGCAAAAGTCTCCAGATGAAGGCGGCCAGACCAGCCTGCCCGGAGAACTTGTTCATGCGCGCTTCCATCATGGTCCAGAGGTATGCCACCACCAGTCCCATGAAGCCTGAGTAGAGGATTACATTCCAGGCAAAAATCGACTTGAAGTTGTAGTGCGTCATGGCTACGATCAGGCGGTCAGCCCGACCCAGATCGAGCATCAGCACGGCCAATCCACCCAGCAGCAAGGCAATGGCCAGCAGGCCGGAGAGGGGGGCCAGTGGCTTGTAGCTTGTCTTGCCAAATACCGAAGACATGGAAGCAATATTCAGTGCGCCTGAAGCCGCCACGACCAGGAAAACCGCAAACACATGCGGCAGGCCCCAGACAATCTGGTTGTTCATGCCGGTGATGATGTGGCCGTGGTGTTCCATGGCCCAGGCGGCACCCAGGCCCAGCGCAGTCAGCGCGATCAGCGCAGCCAGCAGCAGGTAGTAGCCGGCACTGCGGCCTTCCAGTTGTCGTAATGCAAGCCGCATGCCTCAGAGCCCCTGATAACGGACACCCGTGTTCAATTTCAGATCTTCCCGGATCTGCTTGGTGCTGAACTGGGCAACCCGTTTGGATATTTCGCTGGCAGGATCGTTCAGGTCGCCAAATACGATGGCGTTGTAGCCAGCTGCCGCACAAGCCACCATGCAGGCGGGTTGTTCACCGCGGTCCACCCGGTGCACGCACATTGTGCAACTCTCGACCGTGCCGACGCCACGCGGTACATCCGGTTTTTGATGGGTCAGGGGTTCATGCACGAATGACCTGGCCTTGTAGGGGCAGGCCATCATGCAATAGCGGCAACCGATGCAGGTGTGCTTGTCCACCAGCACAATGCCGTCGGCGCGCTTGAAGGAAGCCCCGGTGGGGCAGACATCAACGCAGGGCGGCTCGGCACAGTGCTGACACATCATGGGCAGCGAAGCGGTCTTGCCGGTCCGCACTTCCTTGATGTCGATCTTGCGAATGTATTGCGTGTCGGTAGGGCCGGGTTGGGTGGGTAGTCCGTTTTCCGTCTGACAGCCTACGACGCAGGCGTTGCAGCCAGGGGTGCATTTGCTGCTGTCAATCAACATGCCCCAGCGGACCTTGGGGCTGGCCCCGGCGGCGGCTGGGGTTGCGGCCTGGGCAATCTCGATCAGCCGAACTCCGGGCGCCAACATGATGCCGGCCATGCCTGCCGCTGCAATGCCTAAAAAATTACGCCTGGAATTCTGTTCGGGCTGCGGACGGGTTTCGTCACAGGCGTTTTTGCCACAGGCGCAGGGAGTGGGTGATTCCGGTTTCATGGCTTGAGAGGTGCCAGGTTCTGGAACTGGCGCCTGAGATTGCTGAGAACACCATGGGCTTGGGTGGGATGCCCCAAGGGCATGAAGGACACGCTTTTGGAGGCAGGTTGGGTGGCGTGACACTCAAAGCAATCGACCTTGACTGCGGCAAAACTGTGGCAGCTGATGCAAAAGTTGGTTGGAGCGGCAGTCACGCTGTTGGTGGTCTGGCTGGCATGACATTCAATACAGGTCTTCAGGCTGTATTTGGCGCCGCGAATGCCACCCCGCATGGTGTCATCCCGCTGGTGTTTCAGGTACTCCATATGGTTGCGTCGCATGTCCTGGGCCGGCTCCACACATTTATCGCCCCGGGCGGGTTCGATGATGGGTTTGGCCACACGACCCGTCGTGGCTTGCGCAACGCCGCTCTCACTGGCCTGCGCCGTGGCGCTTAGGGCCAGTACCAGCAGCAGAGCCGCATGGCAGAACAGTCGCGCCAAGCTCATATCGCTTACTCGCCCAAGCCCATCTGGATGTAGCCGGTAGGGCAGACATCATGGCAAATATGGCAGCCGATGCACTTGTTGTAATCGGTATCGACATAGCGACCGGTCGTTGACTGCGCCTTCTTGACCTTGAACACAGCAGTCTGCGGGCAATACACCACACAGTTGTCACATTCGAAGCATTGGCCGCAACTCATGCAGCGCTTGGCTTCAGCTTGCGCCTTTTCTTCCACCAAGGCCTGCAGTCGCTCCTCGAAATTGCCCAGTGCTTCCTCGGCAGTGAGGTTGACCACCGTTCGCTTGTTGCGCGGCGTAAAGGGGAAGTGGCCGAGGAAAAGCTCCTTGTGGGAGATCACGTAGCGGTCAGAGCGGTTGTCATAGTTGTGGATGGCCACGTTGCTGGAGTCAGTGCCCCGGATCGGCTCATGCGACTCGCTGAAGCTCAGACCCTTCTCGATCATCTTGCGCGTCAGGTCGAAGGTGTGGACATCAATCTTGGGTCGCTTGTCCTGCGTCTCACCGGCCAGAAAGCGATCGATCCCTTCGGCAGCGATGGCGCCATGGCCGATCGCGGTGGTGAGCAGGTGGGGGCGAATGATGTCGCCGCCGGCAAACACACCCGCATGGCCCTGAACCTGGTAGTTCTTATCAGCTGGAACGGCCCCCTTGCCATTGTTGAACATCTCCAGGCCGGTGAAATCAACAGCCTGGCCAATGGCCGAGACAATCAGATCAGCTGGCAGGTCTTCCTCGGTGCCCTCGATGTTCTTGATTTCAAGCTTGCCGCCGGCAACCTTGGCCTCGCATCGAATCACCCGCAATGCAATGGCCCGGCCATCGTCGCCCCGGACCACGCAGACCGGCGCGTAGCCGCCACGGATAGCGATACCTTCGGACAGGGCATGCTCCACCTCGTGTTTGGAGGCCTGCATTTTCTCCACTGCAAAGATGGAGGTCAGGGTCACATCAGCGCCCTGTTTGACAGATACAGTCGCCACATCATGAGCCACATGGCCAAGAATCGCCATCTCTGGACGGTCGCCAGGGTTGACCTTGTCAATATGACCCAGACGGCGTGCCACAGTGGCCACGTCGATGGAGGTGTCACCACCTCCGACCACCACCACCCGCTTGCCGACATGGCGCAACCGGCCGTCATTGAAGGCTTTGAGGAAGGAGGTCGCGGTGACCACATTGGGCGCATCCGAACCCTCAACCGGTAGGGGGCGTCCCGATTGGGCGCCCATGCCCAGGAACACGGCATCGAAGTCCTGGTTGATCTGCTCCATGGAGATGTCAGTGCCGATGCGGGTGCTGGTACGGGCAACGACCCCCAAATCCAGGATACGCTGGATTTCCGCATCCAGAATGGTGCGCGGGGTCCTGAAGCCAGGAATGCCGTAGCGCATCATGCCGCCCAGTTCAGCGCGCTCGTCAAAGATGGTAACGGCGTGGCCCTTGAGAGCCAGCTGATAAGCCGCAGACAGGCCAGCCGGGCCGCCACCGATGACAGCCACCTTCTTGCCGCTTTGCCGTTCGGGTCGGGTATAGGCCAGATTGTTGGCAATAGCGTATTCACCGATGAAATGCTCGACCGAGTTGATCCCGACAAAATCTTCCACCTGATTGCGGTTACATCCCGATTCACAGGGGGCGGGGCAGACCCGACCCATGACTGAGGGAAATGGATTGGCCTCGGTTATGCGACGAAACGCATACTCCTGCCATTTGACGCCGGCCGGTGGTTTCTCGACCCCGCGCACAATGTTCAGATAGCCGCGGATATCTTCACCCGAAGGGCATGAGCCCTGGCAGGGCGGCGTGCTCTGGATATAGGTGGGACATTTGTGGGAGTGGTCGGCATTGAAAATTTGCTGTTGCCAGGGGCGCGGCTTGTGGTCACCGTCCTTGTAACGCCGAAAGGTGAGGGGTTTGACGCTGATGGACTCTGGGTTGGCTGACATCGTTCGTCTCCTTAAATCGTTACGAGTTGGCTGGGTTTTCAATCGGGTGATTTGTTACCAAGCCGGATTGCCTTGCTGACAAGCTGGTGCACACCACCGACCATGCCCATGTCAAATCCATATTGCGGAAGTACCTTGGTGAATTGGGCCTTGCAAATGGCGCAGATGCAGGCCATGAAATTGACCTGATGTTCCTGAACCACCTGATTGAGCGCTTCCATGCGGGGCAAAGCGCCCTTGACACGAATTTCCAGCAGGTCATCGGTCAGCAGGCCGCCGCCGCCACCGCAGCAGAAGGTGCTGTCGCAGATGGTTTCTGGCGCCATGTCGTGGAAATTATTGGCCACTGCCTTGATGATGTCGCGCGGAATGGTGAACTGGCCACCGGCTTCGTCCCCCATGCGAGAGGCGCGCGCTACGTTGCAGGAGTCATGAAAAGTGATGATCCGGTCATCGTTCTTTTCCTTGTCAAACTGCAATACGCCGCGCTGGATCAGATCGTGGGTGAATTCACAGATGTGCATGGGCTGCTTGTAGCGCTGGTCGAGTTGCTGCTGCAGCTGAATGGCAAACGGGTCATTGGCCCCAGCACCAATGCCCGCCAGGGTGTTCCAGAAGTTGTAGGCGACCCGCCAGGCATGCCCGCATTCGCCGACCACGATGCGCTTGACGCCCAATTCCAGCGCCGCCTCACGGATACGCAGGGCTACTTTGCGCATTTGCTCATAGCTGCCGATAAACAGGCCGAAATTGGCCGCTTCTGAGGCATAGGAGCTCAGGGTCCAGCTGATGCCAGCAGCGTGAAACACCTTGGCGTAACCAATCAGGCTGTCCACATGCGGCTCGGAGAAAAAGTCGGCGCTGGGAGTGACCAGCAGTACCTCGGCTCCCTTGACGTTGAGGGGAAACTTGACGTCAACCCCAGTGTCGTCCTTGACATCTTCTTCCAGGCCGAGCAGGGTGTCTTCCAAGGCGGGCTCAGGAATGCCCAGGTTGTTGCCGATGCGGTGGACTTTGCCAATGATCTCATTGGAATACTTCATGCCCATGCCCACCGAGTCCATGATCTCGCGGGCCGCCATGGTGACCTCAGCGGTATCTATCCCGTAAGGGCAGAACACAGAACAGCGACGACACTCCGAGCACTGGTGATAGTAGCTGTACCACTCATCAAGAACCTCGCGGGTGAGATCGGCAGCGCCGACCAGCCAGGGGAAATATTTGCCGGCAAAAGTGAAATAGCGGCGATAAACCTTGCGCAAGAGGTCCTGGCGCGCAACCGGCATGTTTTTAGGATCCTGGGTGCCCAGGAAGTAGTGACATTTGTCGGAACAGGCGCCGCAATGAACGCAGGCATCCATGTACACCTGAAGCGAGCGGTACTTGCCTAAAAGCTCGCCCATTTTTGCAATCGCCTTCTCCTGCCAGCCCTCAACCAATTCACCCGGAAATCCCAGGTTTTTCTGGATGGTTTCGTTTGCGACAAAGGGTTTGAGGTGAGAGGTGGCACCGGCCTTCACCAGAGGAATGACGGGGTACTCCTTGAGGCGGGGCGTTTCGAATGAAGCGGTTGCCATGGTGGGTCAGGATTCCTGATGGGGTTATTTCTCGAGTGGGGCCGCCCAACTGGCAATATGGCGAGATTCACGAGGGTTGTCGCTCATGTTGCGGGTCGGGCTGAAAAACAGGCCCGGGGCGTGCAGGAGTTTGCTGATCGGGAAAATGATCATGAGCAGCGCCACCAGCGACAGGTGCAGCAAGAGCAGGGGATCGGCGGGCAGGGGTTGCACCGACAGGCGCATCAGCCCCAGCATGAAAACCTTAACCGCGATGATGTCAGTGTGCAGGACAAAACGCATGGTCAGACCGGACAGGCCGATAGCAATGAGCAGGGCGAGCATCAGGTGGTCCGACGGGGTAGAGATATAGCGAACCCGATCAACTATGAAGCGCCTTGCCCATAATCCGGCGAGGCCTACCACCATGGCAAAGCCGGCATAGGCTCCCAGGGACTGACTGAGCGAGACCACGCTCCAGACCGGTTCCTGAAAATAGCGCAGGTGGCGCAGCAGGACCGCCACAAGGGCGGCGTGGAACATCCAGCCGAACAGCCAGGTCCATTTACTGGCGCGAAACAGGCTTTCGAAAAAGACCACCTCGCGGGCCAGTCGCCAAGGCACACCCGCCGGGGTGATAGGGGCCGGCGTCAAGGCGATCTTCAGGGGGGCCGGTACACGTGAATACTGACGGATTTTGATTCCCAGACCGATCACCAGCACCGCAGTGGCGAAATAAAACAGCGCAGCGTAGAAAAGTGAAAGGGCACTCATCTCGTTGGTTCGGGCGCTACCGCGTGCTGGCGGGGGGTGAGGTGGTGTTCAAGCCGCTACCCCCTGCCCGTCGCCATGAACCAGCAGGGAGTCAGCACATTTGGCTCTGTTGTGGCGTCAGCAACCCGCAATCTATTAAACGCAGCCGGTTGGCTTGGGTAAACCGGCGATCTTGCACGCCTGCTTGGCCGGGCCGTAAGGAAACAACTCGTACAAATACTTGCTGTTGCCTTTTTCTTCTCCAAACTGTTTGCCGATGGCTTTGGTCAGAACGCGAACAGCGGGAGCAATTTGATACTCGTTGTAGTAGTCGCGCAGGAAGTTGATGACCTCCCAGTGGTTGTCGGTCAAGTCGACTTTTTCCTCTACCGCGATATGTTCGGCAATATCCTTGTTCCAGTCAGCCAGATTGATCAGGTAACCCTCTTCGTCGGTTTCATAGGTCTGGCCGTTGACTTCGATGCTCATTTAAATCTCCTCAGAGTGTGGCGTTAACTAAATAAAGAATGAAAATTTTACGGATTCTCGCTTTTCTGCGATCTCTGCCCTTACAGCCAGGAGTTGGGCGTGCCGTGCTCTGCGACCAGGTCGACAAAGCCGCCATAGTCCACCAGCGTAATACCCTCAAGCACGCGTGATGCCAAGCCGCGTGCCTCGATATCGGGTTTCAGCGCAAACAGCTTCAGCCGTTTTGCCGCGTCACTCACCTGGGACTCGATGGCGGTACCCGTTGTGGCCGCATAGACGCCATCTTCAATGAGCAATACGGCCTGACCCGCCAGGGCCATTCGCAGGCAGCTATCCAGGGAGCGGGTCTGGGTCGGAGATTTATTGACAATATGCAGCATCAATGTTGTCCTTCAGAAACTCAGAACCACGTCCTGCTGTGCCATCAACTCAGCCATTTGCGTGTTGTTCAGCACCTCAACCGGAACCAGCAGATCTTTTTCTGTCAAGCCACGTTGCGTCAGGGAATCCTGATCGACATAGAGCTTCTCGACATCGTAGCCTTCCAGTGCGCGGTAGGTGGGCGAGAAGTTTTTCAGACCGATTTCCTTGGTCTGCTGGCCCTTGACCAGCTCATAGACGCCATCGTCCATGAATACCAGGCTGACGTCCTGATCAAAAGTGGCGGTAATCAGCACAACTTCCAGGCTTTCAAGAGCATAGATGGTGCCGTAGGGAGCCTTGCGGTTGACGAACATGAATTTTTTCATTGCGTCAGTCTCCAAAGGTCATCAGACGGTCACACTTGATGCCGGAATCAACCAGCTGACCCAGGCCGGAAATCCTGAATCCCGGGGCAAGCACCTCTTCCTTGATGCCTCGGCGCAAGGCCGCCGCCACGCACACCACAAGATCAACCTTGTGGTTGGCAGCCAGTTCCGACCAGCGGTTGACAATATGCCGGTCATCCTGAGGTGGTTCAGTCAGACGCGTGGCGTTGTTCACCCCGTCGTGGTAGAAGAACACCCGTTGCACCTCGTGGCCTTTGGCCAGGGCCGCCATCACGAATTGGTAGGCACTGTCCGAAGCCTGATGGGTGTAGGGCCCTTCGCTAACAAGAATCCCGAATTTCATACTAAAAAGAATTAGGCGCTGGTCAGAAGCGAATATGGGTGGAGGCGTTCAGGTTGGAGCGGGAACCACGCCAGTCGTCGATCAGGTATTTAGTGAAGGGCAGGTCGCATTTTTCAAAGAAGCGGGGCCAGCCGATCCGCTCAACCCAGTCGGAAATGCGTTCCCAGGGGCGGGCATCTTCCTTGTAGGTGTTAAGAATTTTTCTTACCATCGCCGACACCTCAGGCCAGCGCGGCGGGTTGTTGGGCAGGCCAGACGCCACCATCTTCATGAACGTGGGCTTGCCACGCGCATTGGAGTTCTTGCCCCCTACCCAGATAGCCAACTTGGAGTGCTCCGGATCATTGATCTGCATGGGCGGGCACGGTGGGTAGCAGGCGCCGCAGCAAATACATTTTTTCTCATCAACCTCCAGCGAGGGCTTTCCATTGACCAGTGCCGGACGGATCGCGGCAACCGGGCAGCGTGCCACCACGGCGGGACGCTCACAGGCATTGGCCACCAGATCATGGTTGATCACCGGGGGCTTGGTGTGCTGGACGATGATGGCAATGTCGGCCTGGCCGCCGCAATTGATCTCGCAGCAACTGGTGGAGAGGTGCACACGGTTAGGCATTTCCTCGCGCTTGAATTCCTCGTAGAGATCGTCCATCAAGGCCTTGACGGCACCCGAGGCGTCGGTACCCGGAATATCGCAATGCAACCAGCCCTGGGTATGGGCAATCATGGACACAGAGTTGCCGGTCCCGCCGACCGGGAAACCGCTTTCCTCAAGGGCATTGATCAGCGGAGCCACCTTGTTCGGGTCGGAAACCATGAACTCGATGTTGGAGCGGATGGTGAAACGCACATGCCCTTCGGCATAGGTGTCGGCAATGTCACACAGCTTGCGGATGGTGTAGACATCCATCTGACGCTGTGTGCCCGCGCGGACTGACCAGACCTCGTCACCGTTGTGGGAAACATGGTGCAGTACGCCCGGACGGGGCCGATCATGGTAGCGCCAGTTGCCATAGTTCTTGAGCAGCGTGGGGTGCATGTACTGCTTGTTGTCGGGCACGCCGCTCTCGATTGGGGTACGCATTTGAGCCATCTGTTGTCTTCCCGTTGTTCGCTAGATTTGAGAAATAACTGGTCGCAGTGTCTTCAAGCGGCAGCCTTCTTGCGGGCCATGTACTTGGCGGCGTCTTCTTCCCAGCCGTCGGTACGCACATAAGGATTGGTTCTGGGCGTGGCCACCATGTTGGGATCAATTTCGAGCTCAACCCCCTCCAGGAAGTTGACCAAACCGATACGTTCGATCATTTCACCGGTGCGCTCATGCTCCAGGGCGTTTTCAGCAAAGAAATCGATGACTCGCTGGGCTAGGGACACCAGCTCCTTGTAGTCGTCGTCGGTTTTCAGGGGCATGAAGGGCACCACAACGGTTCCCATCAGGTCGCCAATTTTGAGGGTGCGCTTGCCGCCCACCAAGATGGTGGCGCCAGTATCAGTGCCGTGGGACAAGGCGCCCGTCATGACGTTGATGCAGTGCATGCAGCGCACGCAGTTGCTGTTGTCGATCTCTAGACACTGGGTGTCGTTGATCTTCACGCTGGAAATGTTGTCGCCTTTGGCAACATCCTTGACTTCCTTGAGCATGATGGTCTTGGTTGGGCAACGGTTGATCACATCGTTGACCAGCTCGTTCATGCCGTGCTTTTCAAACCACTTTCTGGCCAACCCCTCATCGGTGCGCATGTTGTCACGCCAGGTGCCAATGACAGCCATGTCGGCGCGCTGGATCGAGTTCATGCAGTCATTGGAGCAACCAGAAAACTTGAACTTGAATTTGTAGGGCAGGGCAGGGCGGTGGATGTCGTCCGTGAAGGTGTTGAGCACCTGGCGGTGGGCTCTGGCCTCATCGAAGCAGGATTGCTCGCAACGGGCCGCACCCACGCAACTCATCGAGGTGCGAACCGCGGGACCAGCACCACCCAGATCGAATCCAAGCTCGTTGATTTCGTCAAAAGCGTCCTGGACCTTGTCGGTTTTGGCGCCCTGGAACATGATGTCGCCGGACTGTCCGTGAAAGGCGATCAGACCCGAACCATGCTTTTCCCAGATGTCACACATCTTGCGCAGGACGTCGGTGTTGTAGTGCATGCCCGGAGGCGGCTGCACACGCAGGGTGTGAAATTCAGCAGCGTCTGGGAATTGAGGCTTGCCCTCAGCATCCTTGAGTTCGGTGAAGCGTGGAATAACCCCGCCGCCGTAGCCAAACACACCGACCGTGCCGCCTTTCCAGTAGCCTTTGCGTGTCTTGTAGGAGGTCTCAAGCTGGCCCAGGACGTCAACCATGTAGTCCTTGTCTTTGGCAAGACGTTTCAGACCCGTCACAAAACTGGGCCAAGGTCCGCTCTCGAGTTGATCGAGCATCGGGGTGTCATGCATCTTCTTAGCCATCTTGCATCTCCTTAAACAATTCGGCCAGCTGAATTCCTGTCAAGCGTTGAATCTTTCAATCCACTGCGCAACAGACAATTCATAATAACAGTCTTGAACCCGATGGTAGACGTTTGTAATCAATATTTGCCATCATCCTAGTTGAGTATTGATGGCTATCCAAATGGGTTATGCCCGACCCCTCTTGCCGGTTATAGACTGTCAAGCAGGGAATTGCGCCAATTAGCCCTTGAGGGGGGCCGGATTGCTGGCCTGTGACCGGTTTCAGCCCAAAACATGATCGAGACATGACCCAGATAACACCGATCCACAAACTCAAAGTCCCTATTGGGGGACAGGAAATTGAGTTGCAGCAGCTGGATTTCGAGGCGGGCGGCATGAGTTTTCTGCGAACCCGGATTCGGGAAAAAAGCCGTTTCACGATTTTTGACATTGATCCGGCTACAGCTTTGAGCTGGGGACAAGCACTGACGGCTTGGGCTCAGTTGCAGATCACGCAAACTGGCGCTGGATCCGCTCCAAACCCTGGTGGGAATAACGATAGGAATGGCGGTGAATAAGGACGATGCAGCCTTGAACGGCATGGTGGACCTGATCTTCCCCCTACGAGGGCGCAATCTGCCTGCGGATTACCCGCAACTGCTGCGGGATGCCCTGACCGATGAATTGCCTTGGTTGTCGGACGAGCCGGCCGCAGGTGTTCACCCCATCAAGCTGGCCCACGGCAGCGGCGATCAGTTTTTGCTTTCCGGTCGCTCGCGCCTGGTGCTGCGTGTTCCCCTGGTGCGGCTTGAAGGGGCCAGGGGGCTGGCGGGCCGAACCCTCAGATTGGCGGGTAGGGAGATTGTTCTAGGGGAGCCGCATGTGCGCGAACTTTTCCCCCATGCCGCACTCTATGCCTATGCAGTGGCGGCGAGAAACTCCGAGGAGACCGATTTTGTTGATATGGTCTCAGGCGCCCTGAGCGAACTGGGCATCCGGGCCCCCTGGATTTGTGGTCGCCGAGGGGCCTGTCAAACCAGGGCCGGATCAACGACGACTTTCAGCCTGATGGTGCATAACCTGTCCAACACTGATTCCTTGCGCTTGCAGGAGCTGGGGCTGGGTGAACTTCGTCTGCTGGGTTGCGGTATCTTTGTGCCGCATAAGACGACAGCTGCGGTAGGGGATTGATTTTTTTTCTTAAGGAGTCATCAAGCATGAGTTACATGGTCGAAGGCGTGGAATTGGAAACTGACAATGATGGTTTTTTGCTCGAGCCCAACTTTGGCGAGGAAGTTGTCAAAGTGATCGCCGAGGCTGAGGGTCTCACATTGACCGACGATCATTGGTCGGTGGTCAAATTCATGCGAGAGCGCTACCAGGAAGATGGGCATACACCTAATTTCCGCAATATGGTGTCCATGCTGACAGAAAACGATGACAGTATTGATTGGAAAAAGCGTCTCTATGAGCTTTTTCCGATGCAACCCAACCGTCAATCGTCCAAGGTGGCCGGCCTGCCACAGCCTCTGGGCAAAGGTGGGTACTGATCATTGAGTTCTGATTTCATGAGCTCAATCGGGATACGCCGCAAGTTCGTCAGCTGAAGCCTCGGGACGCAAGATGGCCATCCGTATCAAAAATCAGTGGTTCAAGGCCGAACGGCCCAAGACGCCTCGCGAAAATGCCAGTGCCATGGCTTTTATCGTCTGGCGGGTCACGCAGAACATGGTCAAGCAGATGCGCGAGGCCAAGTTTGACATTGATGTTGGGCCGTCTTACTTTGCCTTCATGCGCGAGGCGCTGGCATTCCTGGCCCAAGTGGTGGACCGCATGGCCTACGACAACCTCACAGGTGAGCAGCGTGCTGAATTCACGCCGGCGCTGATTGTCCGGTTGGCAGAAATCCTGGAGGAGAGTGAACAGGAATGGTTGGGAGAACCAGCCCCTGGCGAGCAGCGCTGGCGCGATCAATTCATCGACCAGTGCAATGAGCTGGCCGATGGCTATGCTGATTTTGGCCACAGTCCAGAGGGACCTGACTTTGCTTTTGTGCGCTACTTTGGCAGCCGATTGGAGTCGGTCCTGCCGGACAAGGACCGGCATTGGGTCAAGGACCAGGTGATGGCTTATGAGGTTCCCGAAGCCCTGGAAATGGTCAAGCGGGGATTTCAGGGTATCCATTCGAGCGAACCGAGAACCAAGCGGCGGGGCGCACAGACCGGTGACTGAGATGGTTGACGATCCATTCGATCCTGATCAGCCCGTGGCCTATGCGCGCTGGCGACAGGCCAAGCTGGCGTCCCAGCCTCGTTCGGTCGAGGATCTGATCGTGACGGTGTCTGATCCGAGATCACTCAGTGCGACGGAACAGACTGCTTTGCTGCAGCGCTGCACCCACAGCAATATGGCGATTTACCGCAGCCCGATCCTGGAGGAGGACAAGCGCATTGCCCGTCTGATCGGGGCCCAGCTGGGCCTGCACCGCCTGGATGCCAACTGGCTGGCCGATGAAGACGGCATATCACCCATTGCGGTATCCAGAGCAACCCTGTCGCAGCCACACAACCATCCCGAGACCCCGGAAGTCTCAAGCTCTGCAGAACAACGGGGGACACGCAGTGATTTCATCCCCTACACAGACCGGGCCATCAAATGGCATACCGATGGGTACTACCACCCCCAGGCAAGGCGAATCGAGGGCATGATCCTGCATTGCGTGCGCGCCGCCAAGGAGGGTGGGCAAACGGGCGTGGCCGACCCGGACATGCTCTACATTGCGGTGCGTGACGCCAACCCGGCCTGGGCGCAGGCGCTCTGGGCAAGCGATGCCATGACCATTCCCGAGCGTGTTGATCAGGAGGGCGTGGCGCGGCCCGCACAGAGTGGCCCCGTCTTTTGCCGGCGTTCTGATGGCGGCCTGCAGTTGCGCTACACCGCCCGCACCCGAAGCATTGTCTGGAAGGATGACCCGACCACCCGCGATGCGGTGGACTTTATGGCAGCAACTCTGGCAGCCAGACCGCCTTGGGTTTTTCATCTGACCCTCGAGCCGGGCATGGGTCTGGTGAGCAACAATGTGCTGCATGACCGTACCGCCTTTATCGATGAGCCCACCCATCCCAGATTGTTGTACCGGGCCCGTTTTCTGGACTGCATCACACCGCAGGCGTGCCTGCCCAACCGAGAAGCTGTAAGGGCATGACGCACTTGATGACCCTCTGGCGAGCCGCGCAGCTGGTGGGCGTATCACGAGGCGTGCTGCAGCAGCAGGTGCGTGATGGGGCCTTGCTTCTCAATGATGGCCTGATCTCGACCGATCAGCTGTTGCAGCTCTATCCCTCGGTCAAGCTGGAAGAGTCCGGCATGTTGGAGCGGGTCAAGCTGATCAAGGACGAGGCCTTTGGACGGCGCGTGCGAGAGCGCCTGCTGCCAAGCCAGGAGGTGCTGGCGCAGCGACTTTTCGATCAGACCCAGGAACTGGCCGATGTCAGACGACACCTTCAGCGTTACCATGCGCTGGTAGTGGATTTGCGTGCTCGCATCAAGGAATTGCTCGACGCGGGTGCCTCGCCAGTACAAATCAAGGCCCTTGAAAGTTTTCTCGAGCAAGGGCTTGCCCAAGCCTTGGCTACCGAGCAGGCTGACCTGCTATCAGTGATGGATGACATGCTTAAAGTAATGACGGCCCAGGTGACGGTTCGCCCCAGCGGCAATGAGTTTTGTGTCGAAGGCCATGACACGCTGCTGCAGGCAGGTTTGCGGGCCGGCTTGAAGCTGAACTATGGCTGCGGCAATGGCACCTGTGGCATGTGCAAGGTGCGTGTGATCTCAGGTCAGGTGGTGCGGACCCAGTCCTATGACTACCCGCTTTCCGAAGCAGAAAAATCCCAGGGCTATACCTTGTTGTGTGCACATACTGCGGCCAGCAGTGAACTGACGCTGGAACTCCTTGAGGCCAGCGGTCCGAAAGACATTCCACAGCAACAGATTGTGGCGACCGTGCGTGCGGTGACCGTTCTGGCAGATGGAGTGCAAAGACTCCACCTTCAAACACCCCGAAGCCATCGACTGCGCTTCCTGGCCGGTCAATCTGTGACCCTGGGTTACCGGCGTGCTGATGGCAATGAAGCCCATAGCCTCTATCCGGTTGCGAGTTGCCCTTGTGATGACCGCAATCTTCATTTCTACATTGAAAATCATTCCAAAGATCCTTTTGCGAAACATTTGTTTTCGGGCGACATCAAAGCTGGCGATGCGGTCACAGTCTGGGGCCCGAGCGGTAACTTTGTCCTGCTCGATAGTCCCCGACCGCTGGTGTTTGCAGCCTGTGATACTGGTTTTGCGCCCATCAAGAGCTTGATCGAGCATGCACTGGCGTTGGACAGCGCACCTTCGATCTCCCTGTTCTGGCTGTCAACCCAGCCCAGTGGCCACTTTCTGGAAAATCAGTGCCGTGCCTGGGGTGAGGCCCTGGATCAGTTTGAATACGAGTTGATATCTGACACCGATCAGGGCTCGGGGGCGCTGCTGATGGCCCAAGCCATGCGTGCCGACTTGTTTGACATCGAGTGTGATTTCTATCTGGCTGGCCCTGAAAAATTTGTTCAGGCCCTGGAGTCACAGTTGCTCGCCGCCGGTGTCCCCAATCAACAAATCGTCTCCACGGTCCTGCTTGAGCCTGTGGGTGAACTGGTATGAATGCCCACGACACCGATACGCTTAGGGGCGACGCGTCAGCCCCGAGCGCTCCAGACCCGTCGGGCGCCTGTAGCGGGGGCGATGCCTTTGCCCTGCGCGTGCTGGGCACCAGCATGGAACCTGAATTCAACGAGGGTGAGATCATCATCATCGAGCCAGACGGTCAACTGCGTGATGGCTCTTTTGTGCTGGCAAAACCCGAGGGCGAGTGGATCTTTCGCCAGTTGCGGCGCAGGGCTGACGATAGGGGTGAGGGTTGGTACCTGCATGCCCTCAATCCGGCCTTTCCTGATATCGCCTTGGCTGATTTGTCCCCCGTCAATGGCGTCATCATTCAAAAGTCATTGCCCGGACGTCGGCGGGCCAGCAAACGCTATATCTGATCCTGAAGGCAAGCCGTGCCCTACTACATCTACCGTATCAAACCATTTTCGATTCTTGAAATGTTGGCCACCCATGAGGCTTTTGCCGAGGCTTCTGCGCAGGCCAAGCAACTGAGAGCCGGTCTGCCTGCCAACAGCCCGGACAAAATCAAGGTAATGTTTGCTGAAAACCAGCTCCAGGCGGAGGATTTGCTCTCCCAGGTGCGTGAACCACGCCCTGCGGGAGAGGAATAGCCCGACTCAGTCCATGGTGGACGAAGCGCAATACCGGCAGACCCAAAGGCGTGTCAATGCCTTGCCTTGTGTGTTTCAAGGGGCATTGCTGGCCCAGCATGCCACTTGCAGTCTGGCAGTTCGCAAATCACTAGCCGAGCGCGAGGGGCTGTCTTGCAGTCAGCCAACCGCGCACCTCAACTGTGAAATGCTGGAGCGGCTGCTGCTCGAACGCGCAACCTTCCCATTGCATTTGCACCCGCAGGCGCCATTGACGCACTCGGTGCTGATGAAATTGCAATGTGGTGGGGTTGAAGGCATTCGCGAGGCCCTTGCGGCCACGCACAACGATGTGCATGACCTGGTCAATGCGGCCCAGGCCAGATTCGGCAGCCTGACTGAGTTGCCCTGGCATCAGATTGTTCAAAAAATTCTCGCCTGGCAACTGCGCCGCAGATCCAAACGGGGGCAGCCCGATGAATAGCTTGGCGACCAGCTCCACCGACCTGAAAAGCTCGACCGTCCCTACAAATCTAACAGGGTGCCCAATCAATACACGCCCGGATTCGGAGCTGGTCGAGGCGGTCCAGACCAACTGCCATATTGCCGATGCGGCCCATGCAGCCGACATGACGCTGTGCATCTACCTGTTGCAGATGCGTGAGTTCTATCGCTGGGAAAAAGGGATTGCCCCCTTGCAGTCGATAGCGCGTGATGCCCTGGGCCTGTGGCTATCTGAACGTGAATCACTCTGGACTCAACTGGAGGCCTTGCCCTGGCGCCGCGTCAAGGTGGGCGACGTTGACTACGAGCCATTTGATGTGGCTGGCATCAATACCGCACTGAAACCCCAAGGACTGATCTACGGCGCTGGCTACACAGCGCCCGGGCGCGCCAGCTTTTTTCTGGCTGAACTCATTTCGGCAGAACTCAGGGACGGACGCCACATCTATGTCAGCGGCCAGGAGTTTGCGCGCAGTCTGAGCTCGCCTCCGGCGGCTCTGTCTGGAGCAGCCATTTTTTTGCGACAGGCGTCGCTACAGCGCTGGTTGTGGGAGAAGTACGAGGCCTGGACACTGCGTCGACCTGAAGGCGCATTCAAGGCAACCCTGCAGGCCTATGGTTTTGAAGACAATCTTCATCTGGCCCTGCAGACCATGGCCCAAGCCCAGGCCGAGACGCTGATCCTGCACGAACTTGGTGAGGCCCAGGCCGACCAGCTACTGGGGCCGGATTGGCAGGAAATGCGCCTGCAGCTAGCGGATCGGCGCATTGACTTGCAATTGCGTTCAGTGCGCGATCTGCTGGCAGATTGCTGGGTTACCTTGCCGGCCTTGCTGGATGAAAAGGCCAGTCCGTCACTCCACTTCTGGTTTTCAAATTTCGAAGGCTTGCGACCCTTGTATTTCCCTCACCTGGCACACGCTTATGAAGCCTGGCTCCATGGCGACAAGGGGCTTTCGCTGCAGCAGGCAGTGACCATGGGCAAGACACACTGGCAAAGGGTTTGTGAGCAGGTGTTGCAGCTGTATCGGACCAAAGGTAGCGAGGCGCTGGAACCCATCAGATCCTTACTGGCCGAACCCGCCCAGGTGCTTGCCTGACGCAGCTTTCCTTGACGTCTGGCTAAAGGAATACACAGACGGTCTGGGCCTCTCAGCCGTTTGGGCCTGACCACTCAGACGCCGCTCCTGAAGAGCAAGGTGACAGTCTGAATCCCCGCAACGGTCAACACCAAGGAGCCTATCAGGTGCAGTCCAGCTGTTGCAAGTGCCGTCAGATACCTTTGTTGCATCAACATGCTTACCACTTCGGCGGAAAAACTTGAGAAAGTCGTCAGGGCGCCGAGAAAACCGGTGATGAGCAACAAGCGCCAGCTTGGATCCAGCTGAGGCAACACCTGGAAGATAGCAATAGCCACGCCAACCAGGTAGCCGCCGATCAGATTGGCCGCCAAGGTTCCCCAGGGCAGCCATGCGCCAGGCGTTGACAGCCATAAACCCAGGCACCAACGCAACAAGGCGCCGCCGCTGGCACCTATGCAAATTGCGATCACGGAGGTCATGGTTACATTTTTGAGGGAAGCCAGGTTACCAGAGCCGGAAACCACCACAGAAGCAGGACCATCAAGCACATCAGGAAGAAAAACGGCATCGCATATCTGGCGATTTCGGGGAGTTGACGTCCGGTCATCCCTTGCAGAACAAACAGGTTGAATCCAACCGGGGGCGTGATTTGCGCCATCTCCACCACAATCACCACAAAGATGCCAAACCAAATCAGGTCGATACCCGCAGACTGGATGGTTGGCAATATGACGCCCATGGTGAGTACGATCATCGAGATGCCATCCAGAAAGCAACCCAGCAGGATGTAGAAGGCCATCAGCAGAACAATCAAGGCCAGTGGCGACAGGCCCAGTGTGGCAATAAATTCGGCCAGGTGTCTGGGAAGTCCGATGTAGCCCATGCTTAGGGTCAGGAACGCTGCCCCCGAAAGAATCAAGGCAATCATGCAATACAGGCGGGTGGCCCCCAGCAGCGATTCCCTGAAGGTTTGCCAATTGAGGGAGCCCTGAGTCAACGACAACACCAGTGCGCCCACCACCCCCAGCGCAGCAGCTTCGGTGGCCGTGGCAATGCCCGCATAGATCGAACCCAGCACAGCACCAATCAGCACGATGACGGGTATCAGGTGCCTCGACTCAGCCAACTTTTCTGAAAATGAGAGGAACTTGTCGGAGGCCGGAATCTGATCAGGATTTAATTTTGACCAGATCACCAGATAGGTCGAGAACAATCCGGCCAGTAGCAAGCCGGGCAAAAGTCCGGCGATAAACAACTTGGCAATCGATACCTCGGCCGTGACGCCATAGACAATCATGATGATTGAGGGGGGGATCAGCAGTCCCAGGGTGCCAGCGCCAGCCAGGGATCCCAGGCTGAGGCTGTCGGGGTAACCACGTTTTTGCAGTTCCGGCAAGCTGATCTTTCCAATGGTGGCGCAGGTGGCTGCACTCGAGCCAGAGACCGCTGCAAAAATGGTGCAACCAATTACGTTGGTATGCAGTAGGCGACCAGGCAGCCAGGCTACCCATGGCGCCAGCCCGCGAAACATGCTTTCGCTCAGCTTGGTTCGAAAAAGGATTTCTCCCATCCAGACAAACAGAGGCAACGCTGTCAGCGTCCAGCTCGAAGCGGATCCCCAGATGGTCACCGCCATGGCGTCTCCGGCGGGCCGGGATGAAAACAACTCCATGCCGATCCAGGCCACACCGGCCAGTGTCAGACCAATCCAGACACCACTGCCCAAGAGGGCGAACAGGGCGATCACCAGCAGGCTGGTAATGACAAAGTCATTCATTGTGAAGGGCCTCGTCAGGGCTAATGCTGCGGCGTTGACCGCGCCACTCCAGGACGAATTCATCAAGAAATGCAATCAGCAAAATAAGGGCGCCCACGGCCATGCCAATCTGCGGTATCCACAATGGCGTGGCGTCATTGGCTGTTGAGATGTCGTTGAAGAGGTGCGACTGCCAAGCCAGCCGCACCGAATAAAAGGCAAAGAGCCCCGCCAGGACGCCAGCACAGCCCAGTGACCAAAGTTCTAGTCCACGTCGGGCCTGGCCGCTCATTCGCCCGATCAGCAGCGTGACCCGGATATGTTCGTTGTGCTTGAGGGTGTGCGCCAGCGCCAGAAAACCGGCGGCAGCCATGCTGTAGCCAGCGTAGGCATCGGTGCCGGGTACATGAAAATGGAACTGTCGTCCCAAAATCGACAACAGCACCATCAACAGCACGCCAACCATGGCCAGTGCAGCCAGCCAGGCTGCACCGTCATAGAGGGCGTCGAGAAACCGCCTCACTTGCGATAGGCGTCCACCAGGGCCTTGCCCTCAGGGCCGGCCTTGGCCAGCCATTCCTTGAGCATGGTGTCGCCCACCTTGGTCAGGTCAGCCTTGAGTTGGGCCGAGGGTTGATGAATCGTCATGCCATTGGCCTTGAGCTTGTCGAGGGATTCAACGTTGACCTTCCTGCTCATCTCCCAGCCGCGTGCCTCTGCCTCGGCCCCAGCCTTGAGTACGGCAGCCTGGGTAGGTTTGTCCAGTGCATCAAAGGCGCGCTTGTTGATGATGACCGCATTCTTGGGCAACCAGGCCTGGGTGTCATAGTAATTCTTGATGTGCTCGAAGGTCTTGGTGTCAAAACCGGTGGCACCAGAGGACATATAGGACTCCACCACGCCAGTGGCCATGGCTTGCGACAATTCGGCGGCCTGCACAGTCACCGGTTGGGCGCTCACCAGTTCGGCAATACGGGCAGTGGCCGGGCTGTAGGCGCGCCATTTGACCCCCTTGAGGTCAGCAGCGCTGTTGATCGGCTTTTTGACATAGATGCCCTGTGGGGGCCAGGCCACCGAATACAGGAGCATCATGCCTTGCTCAGCCAGTTTCTTCTCTAGCAACGGCTTTTGTACCTTGTAGAGTTTGATGGACTCGTCAAAGCTGTCGGCCAGAAAGGGCAGGCCGTCAGCACCATAGATCTGCCATTCGTTCTGGAAATTGGCCAACAAAATCTCGCCGATTTGGGCCTGGCCGCCCTGGACGGCCCGCTTGATTTCGGGGGCTTTGAACAGGGAGCCGTTGGCGTGCACCGTGATCTTGAGCTTGCCCGAGGTGGCCTTGTCGACATCAGCCGCAAACTGGCTGAGGTTCTGAGTATGGAAATTGGTGGCGGCATAACCGGCGGGCAGATCCCATTTGGTCTGGGCCTGGATGCTGGCACACAGCACAGATAGGGCAATTGCAAGCGAAAACTTGAACTTCATGGCAACTCCTGAAAAGTTGGTTGAAAGAGGCTTTAGGATTGACGCACGCTGAAAGTCCCGGATGTTAACGGGGCTGTTCTCGCACAATCCCTATCATGCACGAGAAAACCCAAAATTTTCAATCGCCCCGTTGGCAGTTCTGGATAGACCGGGGGGGTACCTTCACCGACGTTGTTGGCAGGCGCCCCGACGCAACCCTGGTCACCCACAAGCTCCTTTCTGAAAATCCTGAGCAGTACCAGGACGCGGCGGTGGCGGGCATTCGCCATCTGCTGGGGCTCAAGCCCGGCGAGCCGATCACAGCGCAACAAGTTGAATGCGTCAAGATGGGAACGACCGTGGCAACCAATGCGCTGCTGGAGCGCAAAGGAGAACCTACCCTGTTGGTGACCAGTCGGGGGTTTCGTGACGCCTTGCGGATTGCCTATCAGAACCGGCCCCGCCTGTTCGATCGACATATCGTGCTGCCCGAACTTTTGTATTCGGCGGTGGTGGAGGCCGATGAACGTATGGGCGCGCACGGCGAAATGATCACGCCGCTGAAGGAGGATGAACTGCGACTTGCCATGCAGGCCCAGTTTGATGCCGGTCTGCGCTGTGTGGCTATCGTCTTCCTGCATGGCTACCGCTACAGCGCCCATGAAAAAACAGCGGCGCGTATTGCCCAGGAGATTGGTTTTACCCAGATCAGCACCTCGCATGAAACCAGTCCCTTGATGAAGCTGGTCAGCCGAGGCGACACCACCGTTGTCGATGCCTATCTTTCGCCGATCCTGCGTCGCTATGTGGCGCAGGTCGCGGCCGAGATGCCCGGGGTACGTCTGTTTTTCATGCAGTCTTCCGGTGGCCTGACCGATGCCCATGCCTTTGCTGGCAAAGACGCCATCCTGAGCGGTCCGGCGGGGGGCATAGTGGGCATGGCGCGCACTGCCGAGCTGGGCCTGCGCGATATTTCGGCAGGGATGGATGAACAGGTGCGGGTGATCGGCTTCGATATGGGCGGCACTTCCACCGACGTGTCGCACTATGCCGGAGAGTTTGAACGCGAGTTCGAGACCCAGGTCGCAGGGGTTCGCATGCGCGCTCCCATGATGAGCATCCACACGGTGGCTGCCGGTGGCGGTTCGATCCTGCAGTTCGATGGGGCAAGATTTCGTGTCGGCCCACAGAGCGCGGGCGCCAATCCGGGGCCGGCCTGCTACCGGCGCGGCGGCCCACTGGCGGTTACCGATGCCAATGTCATGGTGGGAAAGATCCAGCCGCGTTATTTCCCCCAGGTCTTCGGGCCGCAGGCCAATGAAATGCTCGACGATGCGGTAGTGCGCAGGCAGTTTGCCGAGCTGGCTGAAAAATCCGGGCGCACGGCCGAGGACGTTGCCGAGGGCTTCATTGCCATTGCAGTGCAGCAGATGGCCAATGCCATTAAAAAGATTTCAGTAGCACGTGGCTACGATGTGACCCGTTACACCCTGCAGTGCTTCGGCGGAGCTGGCGGTCAGCACGCCTGTCTGGTGGCCGACGCGCTGGGAATGACCCGTGTGTTCATCCATCCCCTGGCTGGTGTTCTCAGTGCTTATGGCATGGGTCTGGCCGATCAGACTGTGATGCGGGAACAAGCGATTGAACTGCGCTTGAGTGCTGCATCCTGGCCGACGATCTGCGATCAGCTCGACGCTCTGGCCCATACGGCACAGGACGAATTGATGCGCCAGCAGGTCAGCCAGGGAGCTGTCACGCTACTGCGTCGAGTCCATGTTCGCTATGAGGGAAGTGATTCGGCGCTGGTGGTCCAGCACGGCGTATTGAACGAGATCGTGACGCGCTTCGAGGCGGCCTACCGGCAACGCTTTGCCTTCCTCATGCCGGACAAGGCGCTGATTGTGGAGGCGGTCTCGGTCGAGGCTGTGGCCTCCGGTGATGCGCCTGAGGAAGCCCGCCAGACTGAGCACCCACCCCGCCAGGTGCCGCGGCGTGAAACGAGTCGCTTTTACTCGGGCGGGCAGTGGCACCAGGCGGCTCTGGTGGCTCGTGAGGACCTGCGCTCAGGTGATGTGATCCAGGGCCCCGCCATCATTGCCGAGCGCAATGCCACCACTGTGCTGGAGCCGGGCTGGCAGGCTCGACTGACGGGGCTGGATCATCTGCTGCTGGAGCGGCGCGTGCCGCGCGAGCAGCGCTTTGCTGCGGGCACCACCGCTGACCCGGTGCTATTGGAAGTATTCAACAACCTGTTCATGAATATCGCCGAGCAGATGGGCCTTCAACTCCAGAACACCGCACACTCGGTCAATATCAAGGAACGGCTGGACTTTTCCTGCGCCCTGTTTGATGCCCAGGGCAACCTGATTGCCAATGCGCCGCACATGCCGGTGCATCTGGGCAGCATGGGTGAGAGCATCAAGACGGTGATTCGTGAAAATGCTGGGGCCATGCACCCTGGCGATGTGTATGTGCTCAATGACCCCTACCATGGGGGCACCCATCTGCCGGATGTCACCGTGATCACGCCGGTCTATCTGGCGTCCTCACCGTTGACAGAACCCATGTTTTACGTCGGTTCCCGAGGTCACCATGCAGACATTGGCGGTGCCACACCCGGCTCGATGCCGCCTTTTTCAACCAGCATCGAAGAGGAAGGCGTCCAGCTTGACAATGTCAAGCTGGTTGACCGTGGTGTATTGCGTGAGGCGGAGATGCTGTCCCTGCTCGCCAGTGGGACTTACCCGGCCCGCAACCCGCAGCAAAACCTGGCGGACCTCAAGGCACAGATTGCGGCCAACGAAAAAGGAGTCCAGGAGCTGCGCAAGATGGTTGCTCAATTTGGCTTGCCGGTTGTCCAGGCCTACATGCAGCACGTGCAGGACAATGCCGAGGAATCGGTTCGTCGTGTCATCACCCGACTTCAAGATGGCCAGTACACACTGCCGCTGGATAACGGGGCACAGATCCAGGTGGCCATTCGCGTGGATTCAAAAAACCGCAGCGCAGAGATCGACTTCAGCGGCACCAGCCCACAGCAGGACAACAACTTCAACGCGCCCACCGCGGTCTGCATGGCCGCAGTGCTGTATGTGTTTCGCACCCTGGTGGACGACGACATCCCGCTCAACTCGGGATGTCTCAAACCTTTGCGGGTGATCATTCCAACGGGCTCAATGCTCAATCCGAACCCGCCTGCCTCGGTGGTGGCGGGGAATGTGGAAACCTCCAGCTGCATAACCAATGCCCTCTACGGGGCCTTGGGCACGATGGCGGCCAGCCAGTGCACGATGAATAACTTCACTTTTGGCAACCAGCGCTACCAGTACTACGAAACCATTTCTGGCGGCTCGGGTGCCGGCGAAGGGTTTGATGGCACCTCCGTCGTGCAAACCCATATGACCAATTCCCGGCTCACTGACCCCGAGGTGCTTGAGTTTCGTTTCCCGGTTCGACTGCTGAGTTACGAGATCCGTCAAGGCTCTGGGGGAACCGGCCGTTGGCAGGGTGGCGATGGTGGGGTCAGGCGGATTGAATTTCTGGAGCCCATGACTGCCAGCATTCTCTCCAACGGCCGGCTGAACGGATCATTTGGAATGGCGGGTGGACAGCCCGGCCAGCCGGGCCTCAATCGGGTGATACGCGCCGATGGTCATGAGGAGACCCTGGCCCATATTGGCCAGACCCAGATGCAAGCAGGCGATGTCTTTGAGATTCACACACCGGGTGGCGGTGGTTATGGTCGGCCCAGAACCTGATGGGCTGGCAAGGACGTATAGTCCATGACCTGCTGCTTTCACACTTGAACCCGGATGGAACTTTTAGCCGTCATCAGCCTTTTGCTTTTGGGATTTCATTCCCTGCGGGTGCGCGATCAGCGCCAGCGCATCGCCCTGCTAGGGCGTCATCTAGGCCAGTATCAAATTGAAAAATTGATGGAGGCCCTGACGGACGGCTACCTCAGGGCCATGGGCGAAACCCAGGATGAGCGCCGGGCCCAGTTGTGGAGCTCCCTGGCCATCATGGAGGCCGATCTGGGGCGTGAGGTGACGCGCTTTGCAGAAGACTTTTCAAGGGTCTGGAGTGATCAGACCCAGGTCAGCACCTTGGTCTATCCCATTCCCTACGGTACCAAGCTGTTTCCGCGCAGGGCTTTTGATTTACGCCACGCACTGACCATTCATGCGCGAGGCATTTCCCAATTGGTGCTGAACCGGCAGGAACTCTCGCAGCGTGACAAGGCCTACACGCTGACTGCTGAAATCCTTCTGATGCAGCACAGCTGCCACTGGTTCTGTCGCTCCAAGGCAGTGGCTTCGGCACGCATGCTGCTGCGTCATAAAACCCATTACGCACAGTTGCTGGCCTCAGTGTCGCCAGCCACCCATGAAGCCTATGGCGCGCTCCTTGCTGGACGGGCCGAGCGGGCCGGGCTGTAAGACGCCCCATTCACGGTCAAGCCTGCCCCGGAGAACTGCTCGGCGCTTTTGGGGCGAATACCCTTGACCCGGCGCATCAGGTCTGCCCAGTCCTGAAACGGTCCATTTTCGCGAGCCTGCAAGATTTTTCCGGATAGCGCCGGGCCGATCCCCTTGAGGCCATCGAGTTCTGCCTCGCTGGCCTGATTGATCTCCAGCGCGAGCGAACTTTGGCTGGCAAGCCATAAGACCGTAGCAGCCGTCAGCGATCGAAGTGCAGACCGTGAATATGGAGTAGACAATTGGAGCGATGCGGGAAGAACGTTCATTTTGTGACTTGACCTAAATCTGACTTTGACAATCGCCGCTGATTTTGAGCTGGTTTGAGACGATTGACCCTGTTTCCTCCTTGAGCCATTTTTTATACTGTAATCAACTTTTTTAGTGCCACTCGATTTGCCTTCAGCTTAATTCATGCTGCTTGCTGAACTCCTTGTGCGACAGGCTCGCCTGCAACCCGACCGGGCTGCCATTTTTCATGGCACCCAGTCTTATGCCAACTACTGGCAGTGGGCGGCTCGCAGCGCCGGCCTGGCCAAACGGCTGACCGAGGCAGGACTGAGCCCGGGGGATCGGGTGTTGCTCTATCTGAACAACCATCCGCGCTACCTTGAGATTCTGTGGGCTGCCTGGTGGGCCGGCCTGGTGGTAGTGCCGGTCAATGCCAAGCTGCATCCGCGGGAGGTTGAATGGATCATTGAAAACGCTGAACCCGGCTGGGGTTTTGTCAGCCAGGATTTGCTGCAAGCGCCGCTGGCTGGCCTGAAACATCAGGTCGAAGTGGAATCAGCCCTGATGGACGAATTGCTGACGCCCTTGCCCAATCCCTTGACCTGGCCATTGGAGGCAAGACAGCCTGAAGACACCGCCTGGCTGTTTTACACCAGCGGCACGACCGGTCGCCCCAAGGGCGTCATGATCACTCAGCGCAACCTGTTGACCATGGGAATGAGCTATTTCGTGAATGTGGATCAGATCCATCCAGACGATGCCATGGTCTATGCCGCACCCATGTCGCATGGTGCCGGTCTGTATGCCATCCCCCACCTGATGGCTGGGGCGCGTCATCTGGTGCCGACTTCAGGCGGAGTTGATCCGGACGAACTGATGGCGCTGGGTCGGGCCCTCGGTCCCATGACAACCTTTGCTGCCCCGACCATCGTCAAGCGTCTGGTTGACCATGCGCTGCACCATGGGTTGACGCCGCAACAATCAGCCCAAATCTGGAAGACGATTGTCTATGGGGGCGCGCCGATGTATCTGGCTGACATCCAACGGGCATTGCAAGTGATGGGGCCACGCTTTGTTCAAATCTACGGCCAGGGTGAATCCCCCATGACCATCACCGCCATGTCGCGCGACCTGTTGAATGACACCGCCCATCCGAGCTATCTGCATCGGCTGGCTTCGGTAGGATTGGCGCAGGCGCCGGTGCAGTTGCAGGTGGTCGATGACGCGGGACTGCCGCTACCCAACGGCCAGATCGGTGAGGTGCTGGTCAAGGGCGACAGTGTGATGGCTGGCTATTGGCGCAACCCCCAGGCAACGGCTGCCGCTGTGCGGGGTGGCTGGTTATGGACGGGTGATGTCGGTTGCCTGGACGATGAAGGCTTTCTCACGCTCAAGGACAGAAGCAAGGATCTGCTGATCAGCGGCGGCTCCAATATCTACCCGCGGGAGGTGGAGGAGGTTTTGCTGACAGCCAGGGGGGTGGCGCAAGCCGCCGTGGTGGGAGCCCCGCATCCAGAGTGGGGCGAGGAGGTGGTGGCCTTTGTGGTGGCCCAGGAGGACTACAGGCCCAGCGTAGCAGAGTTGGATGCCCATTGCCTGGAACATATTGCCCGCTTCAAACGCCCCAAGCGCTACCTGTTTGTCAAGGATCTGCCGAAAAACAACTACGGCAAGGTTCTCAAAACGGTTTTGCGGCAGTCGCTAGGTGCGCAAGACTCGCACTAAACCTGCTCAGGCAATGAACTGCTGAGATCCAGAAACGAATCAGGTTTTTTGTTTGCCAGAGGGCCACAAGCCCACGGCCAGTGCCACCCCGACAAGAACCACAATGGCGCCTGCCACCATCCGCATGGTGACGGCCTCACCCAGCAGAGCAGCTCCGTAAAGGATGGCAAACAGGGGTATCAGGAAAGTGACGGTCATGGCTTGGGTTGGCCCGTTGCGGTCGATCTGCCGAAAGAACAGGATATAAGCCAGTCCGGTGCATAAAACGCCAACTGCCAACAGCGCCAGCCAGGCCTTGAGGCCGGGCGGCTCAGCGGGCCAGGCCAGCGCAGTGGGTAGCAGCAAAAGAAGAGATGCGCCCAACTGGCTGCCAGTGGCAGTTACCAGCGGATGTACACCGGTTAGATGTTTGCGGGTAAAACTGGCTGAAATTCCGTAGCACAGGGTGGCGCCCAGGCAAGCCAGGATCGCCCAGGTGGTTTCATGATCTTGAACACCGAGCTTGTTCCAGGAAAGCAGGGCCACGCCACCAAAGCCGGTCAGCAGGCCGAGGGCACGCCAACGCCCAGGCCGTTCGTCCAGCCATAACCACGCCACCAAAGCCCCCATCAAGGGCGAGGTTGCATTCAGGATAGCGGCTAGGCCGGTGCTGACCGATTGCACGGCAAACGCATAGAGGGCAAAGGGTAGGGCAGAGTTCAGTACGCCAACAAAAAGAATCGGCCGCAGGTTCAGACGCAAATCAGCCCAACGACCCCGCCAGAAAAGGATGGGCAAAAGAAATACGCTGGCAATAAAGACGCGTACGCCAGCCGTAGCCCAGGCCCCAAACTCCATGGCCCCCAGGCGCATGAACAGGAACGACGCCCCCCACAGGGCTGCCAGAAGCAGAAATTCCGAACGCAGGGCCACCAGGATCTGTTTGGCCAGTTCAGCTCAGGCGGGCCAGTGCGCGCACATAGCGCTCAACGCCAGTGGCCACATCGGCAAATTGATGTTGACAACCGATGGAGCGCAGCGCACCCAGGTCGGCCTGGGTGTAGCACTGGTATTTCCCCCGCAGGGCGTCAGGGAAGGGCACGTAGTCGATCAGGCCGCGGCTGACAATTTCCTGCTGGGTCAACTGGGCTTCCCCCTGAAGCTCGCGCAGCGTGTTGACGACGGCGACGGCAACATCGTTGAAGGGTTGGGCCCGACCACTGCCCAAGTTGAAGATGCCGGAACGCCCGGGGTTGTCGTAGAACCACAGGTTGACAGCCACCACATCATCAATGAACACAAAATCCCGCATCTGCTGGCCGGCTCCATAGCCACCATACTCGCCAAACAATTTGACTTTGCCCTCGGCTTTGAACTGGTTGAACTGATGAAAAGCCACGCTGGCCATACGACCTTTATGTTGCTCACGCGGGCCGTAGACGTTGAAGTAACGAAAGCCCGCGACCTGGGACATCCGACCGGAGGATGGGTGTTCGAAGAGTTCTATGCACTCACGTCGCATGCGCTGGTCAAACAGCAATTTGGAGTAGCCATAGACATTGAGCGGCAGTTCAAAAGCGGGTTCTTCACGAAAAGTGTCGGAGCCGCCATAGGTGGCCGCGGATGAAGCGTAAAGCAGCCGGCTGCCACGGGTCTGGCAAGCCTGGAACAGATCACAGGACAGGGTGTAGTTGTTGGCCATCATGTAGCGGCCATCTTGCTCCATGGTGTCGCTGCAGGCCCCCTCATGAAAAACAGCATCGACCTGCCCGTAGTAACCGTCGGCAAACCTCGAATAGAAGTCATTCTGGTCAACATAATCGGCGATCTTCAGATCCGCCAGGTTGCGAAACTTGTCACCCTGGCGCAAGTCATCGACTGCGATCACATCGTCCAGCCCACGCTTGTTCAGGCCTTCAATAATGTTGCTGCCAATAAAACCGGCCGCACCGGTGACAACAAGGCGAGTCATGCTTTTAGTCCTCAGGTTGATTGATCTGCAAACAGCTCACTGTAGCTGACAGAGGCGGTTCCAAATTTGCCCACCACAATGCCACCCGCCTTGTTGGCCAGTGGCATGGCCTCGCGCATTGACACACCAGCACCCACCAGAGCGGCCAGGGTTGCAATCACAGTGTCACCGGCGCCCGTGACATCAAACACCTCGCGGGCCTGGGCCGCAACACTGAGTTCGCCCTGCGCGTCAAAAAGCGTCATGCCTTCTTCGCTGCGGGTCAGGAGCAAAGCGTCAAGGCTCATTTGCTGCCGCAAGGCTTGGGCCTTGCTCTGCAATTCCTCTTCACTGCGCCAGGCACCGATGACCTGTTGCAGTTCCGCGCGGTTGGGGGTGATGACCGAAGCCCCGCTGTAACGGGAGTAATCCGATCCCTTGGGGTCGATCAATACCGGCTTGTTGGCGGCCCGCACCAACTCGATCATGTGATGCACATGGTCCAGGCCACCTTTGCCGTAGTCGGAAAACAGCACCGCATCATGCTGGGGCAGCAGCGTTCGAAACGCTTCGGTTTGCGTGGCAAGCACCTCGCTCTTGGGTGCATTTTCAAAATCAAGCCGGATCAGTTGCTGCTGACGGCCGATGACACGCAGCTTGACTGTGGTGCGCAAATTGGCGTCGCGCCCAAAGTGGGGCCTGATTCCAGAGCTGGCCACCAAGGCCTCCAGCTTGTGGCTGGCTTCATCATCGCCCACCACGGTCAGTAAAGTGGCCTGGGCACCAAGCGACACCACATTGCTGGCAACGTTGGCTGCACCTCCAATGCGCTCTTCTTCGCGGGTGATGCGAACCACCGGGACCGGGGCTTCCGGGCTGATCCGATCCACCGAGCCATACCAGTAGCGATCGATCATCGCGTCACCCACGACGAGGACGCGAGACTTGGCAAGTTGAGCTTGAGAGATTTTCATGGTCGCTGATGGGAAAATGCACCGCACGTAGAAGCATAGTGGCGCACACCCGCAGAACGGGCCTTGCCGGGCTGCTGGGTGTGCCCCCTTGAGGGGGGATGCAAGCTAAACGCAGTGAGCGAGAGTCGGGGGTGCTTCATTACAGTTCTTCGACGCGTCGGGCAGGATAACTGTCCCAGGTCTGGCAGCCCGGACATTGCCAGAAATGTTGGCTCGCCTCGAAGCCACAGGCGGCACAGCGGTATCGGGTCAATGGCTTGACAGCGTGATCCAGGGCCCGTTGGACCAGGGGGTGAAACTGCTCATGCTCCAGCTTTTCACCGGCAATCCAACGTGATGCTGCTACCAGGGAGGGTTGTTGTCCCAGATGCCTGACATACCAGTCGCGCGGGTTGCTCGACGATGAGCCGCTGGCTGACTCCAGCCTCACAATGGCTTCGAGCAGATCGATCGACGGATCTGTCTCATACAGGGACTTCAAACGATCCAGGACTGGCAAGACCTGCCTGGCGTCGATGGCTGCCTTGACCAGTGGGCTTACGAGCAAGGGGATGGCAGCCGGTGCTGCTGCCAGACCTTCCAGCAAACTATTCATGGCGCTCAGGCTCTCGCCACGCTGCTGCTGCAGGGCGGCCAGTTCCAGGCGGGGACGTGCTGCGGATGGCGCAGTGCGCAGGGCCTGTTCCAGCAGCGACTGCGCCTTGGCAGGCTCAGCGGAGGCCTGTTCGCACAGGTAATGGGCAAGCCGGGTTGAGAAACTGCCCGCACCCTGCTGATCAAGCTGGCGGGCGATGGCGGCTGCCTGCGACCAGTCGCGAGAACGTTCGTAATTGGCCAGGCGGGCCAGCCGGGCTTCCTGTTCGAAGGGGGTGCCTTCCAGTTTGAGCAAGGCATCGTCAGCCCGGTCCAGCAGGCCGGCTTTCAGATAGTCCAGGGCCAGCGCATGTTGAGCCCGCTGTCGATCAGCCTCACTCAGGTCGCCGCGGGCCAGCAAGTGTTCATGCACCCGAACCGCCCGTTCGTACTCGCCGCGGCGACGGAACAAATTTCCCAGGGCAAAGTGCAGTTCGGAGGTGTCTGGATCGTTTTGAACGGCCTCGATAAAGGCATCAATCGCCTGATCCTGTTGTTCGTTCAACAGGAAATTAAGGCCACGAAAATAGGCGCGCGGATTTTGCCGGTTTTCCAGTCGCCACTGGCGCAAGTCCAGTCTGGAAGCCAGCCAGCCCAGGGCAAACGCCAGCGGCAAGCCCAGCAGTATCCAGCCCAGTTCAAATTCCATGGGGGGGGAGCGCTACCGGGGTGGTGGCGGTGTCAGAATTTTTTTGGGCCGCGGCCGCAGCGGCCTGGGCTCGACGCGCCAGGCTACGCTCGCGCCACCAACGAGGCACCATGCCCAAAACGCCCAGGGTCAACCCGATGGCAAAGGCGCCTAGCACGATCAGCACCATGGGGGCACGCCATTGCGTGCCAAAGAAGAAGAAAACCGAAGCATCGTGCTGGTTGTTCAGCGCGAAAGCAAACAAGGTAAAAAAAATGGCCGCTTTCAGGATCCACCTGAACAGCCACAGGACTTGCTTCATGAATCTCCTTGGTGGCTTGAAGATTCTACTGACAGGACAAGGGGGCTCAGAGCGATTTGTCCATGTGGTCAGTCGGCGTGCTGCGATCAACCTCTTCGCGCAGCGCCTTGCCCGGCTTGAAATGGGGCACCCTTTTTTCGGGGATCGCCACACTTTCACCGCTGCGCGGGTTGCGTCCCATGCGGGGAGGACGTCGATTGATCGAGAAACTGCCAAAGCCACGGATTTCGATGCGGTGACCTTTGACCAGCGCCTCATTCATGGCGTCCAGAATGGCCTTGACGGCGAACTCGGTGTCGCGCAGCGTCAGTTGACCAAAACGGTCAGCCAGTTCATCCACCAGGTCTGAGCGTGTCATGAATGTTGGGTCGTTAAGGAAAAAACGACCGGCGATCGAGTCTGCCGGTCGTTGTGCTTCAGATCATCAAGGATCAGTTGTTGTCCAGCTTGGCACGCAGCAAGGCGCCCAGGCTGGTGGTGCCTGCCGTGTTTGACGACTGGTTCAGGCTGGCCATGGCTTCCTGCTGGTCAGCAGCGTCCTTGGCCTTGATTGACAACTGGATGTTGCGGGTCTTGCGATCCACGTTCACCACCACAGCGGTGACTTCATCACCTTCCTTGAGCACATTGCGGGCGTCTTCCACCCGATCACGGCTAATTTCGGAGGCACGCAGGTAACCCAGAATGTCTTCGCCCAGGTCGATCTCTGCACCCTTGGCGTCCACGGTCTTGACCTTGCCACTGACCACGGCACCCTTGTCGTTGACCGATACAAAGGTGGTGAAGGGGTCGGAGTCAAGTTGCTTGATGCCCAAGGAGATGCGCTCGCGGTCCACGTCCACGGCTAGCACGATGGCCTCGACTTCCTGGCCCTTCTTGTAGTTGCGCACGGCGGCTTCACCGGGCTCGTTCCAGGACAGGTCAGACAAATGCACCAGACCATCAATGCCGGCAGCCAGACCAACAAACACACCAAAGTCGGTGATCGACTTGATCGGGCCCTTGACGCGGTCACCGCGCTTGGTGTTCTGGGCAAACTCCTGCCAGGGGTTGGCCTTGCACTGCTTCATGCCCAGGGAGATGCGGCGCTTGTCTTCGTCGATCTCAAGCACCATGACTTCCACCTCGTCGCCCAGGGAGACGATTTTGGAGGGGGCCACGTTCTTGTTGGTCCAGTCCATCTCAGACACGTGCACCAGACCTTCGATGCCGGGCTCGAGCTCGACAAAGGCGCCGTAGTCGGCAATGTTGGTGATCTTGCCGAACATGCGGGTGCCTTGCGGATAACGCCGGCCCACGCCCATCCAGGGGTCGTCGCCCATTTGCTTCAAGCCCAGGGAGACACGGTTCTTCTCGGTATCAAACTTGAGCACTTTGGCGGTGATTTCCTGGCCAGCCTGCACCACCTCGCTGGGGTGGCGCACACGACGCCAGGCCATGTCGGTGATGTGCAACAGTCCATCGATGCCGCCCAGGTCAACGAAGGCACCGTATTCGGTGATGTTCTTGACCACGCCATGGACCACTGAGCCCTCCTTGAGGTTTTCCATCAGCTTGGCGCGCTCTTCACCCATCGAAGCCTCAACCACCGCGCGGCGGCTCAGCACCACGTTGTTGCGCTTGCGATCGAGCTTGATGACCTTGAATTCCATGGTCTTGTTTTCAAACGGGGACAGGTCCTTGATCGGGCGGGTGTCGATCAAAGAGCCGGGCAGGAAGGCGCGGATACCGTTGACCAGCACGGTCAGGCCGCCCTTGACCTTGCCACTGGTGGTGCCGGTAACGAAATCGCCAGATTCGAGGGCTTTTTCCAGGGACATCCATGAGGCCAGTCGCTTGGCCTTGTCGCGCGAGAGGATGGTGTCGCCGTAGCCGTTTTCGATGGCGTCGATGGCTACTGACACAAAGTCGCCCACATGGACTTCGAGGTCGCCTTGGTCATTCTTGAATTCTTCGATGGGCACATAGGCCTCGGACTTCAGACCGGCGTTGACCACCACAAAGCTGTGTTCGATACGAACAACTTCAGCGGTAATGACTTCACCAGTGCGCATTTCAGCGCGCTGCAGGGACTCTTCAAAAAGGGCGGCAAAAGATTCAGACATTTTGTTTGCGGAAAATCCGCGGGTTAAGTTGTTGAACCACAAAGCCATGCACCTGACGGTGCGAAGAGAGCGTTGTGGGCCGTTTCAACCCGTCAGCAAGGGCTGAAGGGCTGTTTGCCTTGCCACCAGTCAAGTACGACCTGGACCGAGTCTTGGATTGACAAATCGGAGTTGTCTAGTAGCTGGGCATCCTGCGCTGGCCTTAACGGAGCAACCTCGCGGGACGTATCTCGCAGGTCACGGGCCTTCAGGTCGGCGCGAAGAATGTCAAGTATAGCCGGAATTCCTTTTGAAATCAATTGCTTATAGCGACGTTCCGCGCGTTGTTCGGCGCTGGCGGTGAGGTAGACCTTGAGGGGCGAGGTCGGAAAAATCACGGTTCCCATGTCGCGTCCATCAGCCACCAGGCCAGGCAGGCGGCAAAAGCTGTGCTGCAACTCAATCAGGGCGGCGCGCACCGCCGGCAGTGCCGAAACCTTGGAGGCATTCATGCCCCCGGACTCACTGCGAATGGCTTCGGTGATTTCCACCCCGTCCAGAAACACCGAGTCACCAGCAAAACGCACGGGCAGTTTGACGGCCAGCCGGGCGATGTCGTGCTCGTTGCTGGCTTCCAGCGCCAGTCCGGCCTGGATGGCGGCGTAGGCCGTGGTTCGGTAAAGCGCTCCAGAGTCCAGGTAGTGGTAGCCCAGGCGAGCTGCCAGCTCAGAAGCCAGCGTGCCCTTGCCTGAGGCGGTGGGGCCGTCCACGCAAATTACGGGAACCGCGTCGATCGCGGGCGTGGCTACCGAGAACAGGGCTTCAAAATAGTCTGGAAAGGTCTTGGCCACACATTTGGGATCGAGGATACGCACCGGCAGGCGGGCCGGGTTGAAGGCCGCAAGAGAAAAGCACATCGCCACCCGGTGATCATCGTAAGTGTGGATGGCAGCCGCCCGCCACTGGCTGGCTTGTTGCAGGGGCTCAATGCGAATGAAGTCCTCGCCCGCCTCAACTTGGGCACCCAGCTTAGCGCATTCCTTGGCCATGGCCTCGATGCGATCGGTTTCCTTGACCCGCCAGCTGGCGATATTGCGCAGGGTGCAGGGGCCATCCGCATAGAGCGCCATCACCGCCAGGGTCATGGCTGCATCGGGAATCGGGTTGCAGTCCAGATCAATCGCCTTCAACGGCCAGGCCTGACGTGAAATTTCCAGCCAATTCGGCCCACTTTGGATACGAGCGCCCATGCGGCGGGCAGCGTCGACAAACTTGATATCCCCCTGGATCGAGTCTTCACCGACCCCCTCAATGCGGATCGGGCGATCATGATCTGCGGCAATAGCACCCAGCGCAATAAAGTAGCTGGCCGAAGAGGCATCCGCCTCCACATGCAAGGTACCTGGAGACTGGTACCTGGCGCCAGCAGGAATGATGAAGCGCTGCCAACCTTCGCGTCGCACGGCAATACCAAAGCGTGCCAGCAGATTGAGGGTGATCTCAATATAGGGTTTGGAAATCAGTTCCCCAACCACCTCGATCACGATGTCCCGGCCATCAGCCGATTTGCCAAGCGTGCCTGGGTTTCCCGTTTTGTGTTGTGGTGCGTTCTCGCTGGCAGGGTAGGGCGCACGGCCCGCAGCAGCCAGTGGCAAGGCCATCAGGAGGGCCGTGAGGAACTGGCTGGAAACATCACCGCGGACCTGAATCGGCTTGTCCAGTTGAAGAGCAGGTCGCCCAATTTTCAAGGGGGGGTAGCCAGGCTTGTCCAGATAGTCAATTGAGCAGCCCAACTGGCGCAGTGCATCAACCAGATCGCCAATCGGACGCTCATGCATGCGTGCAACACCCGAGAGTTCAAAGTCTCCCCCCAGCACAGCCAGTGCAGCGGTAAGCGGGCGCATGGCCGTACCGGCATTGCCCATAAACAACTTCATGGCTTGATCGGGCAATCTGCCGGCAATCCCATCGATCGTGACGGTGGTGCCCTGCTGTTGAACGCCACAACCCAGCGAGCGCAAGGCCGTCAGCATGACCCGGGTGTCATCCGAGTCCAGCAGATCATGCAGGGTGGTGCGTCCCTGGCAAAGGGCAGACAGCAAGAGCACTCGATTGGAAATACTTTTTGAGCCAGGCAGGCGAACAGTGCCGTGGGCTTCGGCCAGGGCCGGTATATCAAGAAAGCGGGTTGAAAACATAAGGCTCAGACATCCTGGGGCAGTCCGCCCGGCGACCAGGCACCCCGCGTTTGGCTGGCATGCTCGATCAATAGACGCAAGGCCTCGCCATCATCCTGTTGTAGGCTCTGTTCCAACTGCAACAAGGCCGCACGAAAGTGGCTTGCATGTTTGAGCACTTCGGTGCGGTTTGCCAACAGGATATCGCGCCAGATGGCAGGGTCGCTGGCGGCAATCCGGCTGAAGTCCCGAAACCCCGGGCCCGCCAGCGACAAATAATCCCGGTTTGCAGGCTGTCCCGCCAGACCGTTGACATAGGCGAAGGCCAGCAGGTGGGGCAGGTGGCTGACCAGGGCGAAGGCATCATCGTGTGACTCGGGGCTCATTTCATGCAGCCTGCAGCCAAGTCTTTGCCAGAGCTCACGCGCAGCGACAAGCTGGTCAGCACCACAGCTCTCGATAGGGGTGATGATGCTCAGGCAGTTGTCGTACAGGGAGGCCTCGGCATGTTCCACGCCTGCCACTTCCTTGCCGGTGATGGGATGGGCTGGCACAAAACACGGCAGCCGCTCATTCAGATTGGCCCTGGCGGCGGCCACCACATCAGATTTGGTGGATCCCACATCCATCAGCAAGGTGGCTAGTGAGAGGTGGCCCGCAATGGCTTGCAGGGTGCCAGGGGTGGCCCCAACCGGCACAGCCAGCAGCACCAGGTCGGACCCGCTGGCGGCCGCAGCAGCGCTGTCAGCGATGGCATCGATCACGCCGAGTTCGAGGGCACGCGTGCGTGTGCGATGGGATGCGCTGTACCCAATCACCCGATCAACCAGGTCAGCCTTTTTCAGGGCCAGGGCAAATGAGCCGCCCATCAGGCCGCAACCGATCAGGCCGAGTTGGCGAAATTTTCGTACCGTCATAAATCAATCAGATCGGTCCTGCGGCCAGGACTTTAGTTGCTGACAGGGTAGGAGCCCAGCACCTTGTAGAACGCGCACAGGGCCTGCAATTCCTTGAGTGCCGTGGCGACCGCCGGCTCATTGACATGGCCAGCAATATCGATATAAAAAAAGTATTCCCACTGGCCGGATTTGGCAGGCCGTGACTCAAAGCGGGTCATGGACACACCGTTGTCCTTCAGAGGCACCAACAGATCATGCACCGCTCCCGGACGGTTAGGCACGGACACCACCAGGCTGGTGCAGTCATGGCCAGTGGCCGGCGGGGTGGCCAGCGTCTGGGGCAGGCAGATCACGGCAAATCGGGTCCGGTTGTAGGCCTCATCCTGCACCGCGTGAGCAACGTTATGCAAGGCAAATTGCGCTGCCGCACGCTCACTGGCCAAGGCCGCCCAGGCCGGATTGCTGGCAGCCAGGCGGGCGCCCTCGGCGTTGCTGGCAACGGCACGACGCTCGGCATGCGGCAGATGCTGGGACAGCCAGTTCTGACACTGGGCCAGGGCCTGCGGGTGGGCCATCACCACCTCGATGCCATCCAGCGAATTGAGCTGGCGCAGCAGGTTATGGCGCACCATCAGACTGACCTCGCCCACCACATGGACCGGGGAGCGCAAAAACAGGTCGAGCGAGCGCGCGACCACGCCTTCGCTCGAGTTCTCCATGCCGACGACGCCAAATTGGGCGGTTCCGGCCGCCGTGGCGTGGAACACTTCGTCGAAGTTGGCGCAGTAAATCAGCTCGGCCGCGCTGCCAAAATATTCAATCGCAGCCTGCTCGCAAAAGGTGCCCTGCGGACCCAGCACCGCCACCCGCTGGGGGGCTTCCAGGGCCAGGCAGGCCGACATGATTTCGCGCCAGATGGCGGCCACATGCTGGTTCTGCAGCGGCCCCTGGTTGGCCGCAGAGATTTTTTCGATCACCTGGGCCACCCGGTCGGGTCGGAAAAATGGCGAACCTTCGGCGCGCTTGATCTCACCGACCTGTTCGGCCACCTTGGCACGCTGGTTCAGCAGCGCCAACAATTGCTGATCGAGTGAATCAATTTGCTGGCGCAGCGATGCCAGGGCTTCAGTTTGAATGGGTTGTGTCATGAACTCAGGCCCTTGTCCGTTCGAACTCTTGCATGAAGCTGACCAGGGCCTGAACACCCTCGATCGGCATGGCGTTGTAGAGGCTGGCACGCATGCCGCCGACTGACTTATGCCCTTTGAGCTGCAGCAGGCCGGCCGCCTTGGCCTGATCCAGAAAGGGCTGGTTGAGGGCTTCGTCGCTCAGGAAAAAAGGCACGTTCATCCGCGAGCGGCAGGACTTGTCAACCTGATTGCTGTACAGCTGTGAGCTATCGATGGCCTGATACAGAAGTTCGGCCTTGGCGATGTTGCGGGCTTGCATGGCGGATATGCCACCTTGTCGCTTCAGCCACTGAAAGACCAGTCCGGCAATGTAGATGGCGTAGGTGGGTGGGGTGTTGTACATCGACTGGTTGTCAGCCACCACCCGGTAATCAAACGCGCTGGGGCAATGCGGCATGGCCTGACCCAGCAAGTCCTCACGCACCACCACCAGCGTCAGGCCGGCGGGACCCAGATTTTTCTGGGCGCCTCCAAAGGCCATGCCCACCCGTGACCAATCGATCGGGCGCGAAGCTACCTGCGACGAGAAGTCAACTACCAGGGGGGCATTGCAGCCCAAAGCCTTGAGGTCGGGCAATTCATGAAACTCCAGCCCATGGATGGTTTCGTTGGAGCAGAGGTGCACATAGCGGGTATCGGCCCGCAGGTCCCAGTGGCTTGGGTGGGGCAGGGCGGTAAAACCCGCGGCATCGCCATTGGCAGCGATATGCACATCGCAGTATTTGCGAGCCTCTTTCTGGGACTTGTTGCTCCAGCTTCCGGTGACGATGAAATCAGCCTTGTCGCCGCGTGACAGGTTCAAGGGCGCGATGGCATTTTCAGCGATGCCGCCGCCCTGCATGAACAGGATATGAAAGGCTTGCGGGATGGCCAGCAAGTCACGCAGATCGGCCTGGGCTTGCTCGATGATGGACATGAACTCCTTGCTGCGGTGGCTCATTTCCATCACGCTCAGCCCGCTGCCATGCCAGTCCAGCATCTCCTGGGCGGCCTGCTGCAACACCTCTTGCGGCAAGGCCGCAGGACCGGCAGAAAAATTGTAGGGCCGTTGCATCGGGCCTATCCTTGCACCGTGTCTGAGTCAGGTTCCTCATCGCCGGGGTTGGCGTCGTTCTCCACAATCCGTTGCAGACCGCTCAACTGGGCCCCTTCATCCAGCGCAATCAGGGTCACGCCCTGTGTGGCGCGACCTAGTTCGCGGATTTCAGCCACCCGGGTGCGCACCAGCACACCCTTGTCCGTGATCAGCATGATTTCATCGTTGGCATGCACCAGGGTGGCGGCAACCACCTTGCCATTGCGCTCGCTTTGTGAGATGGCAATCATGCCCTTGGTACCGCGGCCGTGGCGGGTGTATTCGGTGATCGATGTGCGCTTGCCATAGCCGTTTTGGGTGGCAGTCAAAACACTTTGCTGTTCGTCCTCGGCCACCAGCATGGCAATCACGCTTTGGCCCTCTTCGAGCATCATGCCGCGTACGCCACGGGCGTTGCGACCCATGGGGCGAACATCGTTCTCGTCAAAACGAACCGCCTTGCCGCCATCAGAAAACAGCATGACATCATGCTTGCCGTCGGTCATGGCGGCGCCGATCAGGAAGTCCCCCTCATCCAGGTCGACCGCGATGATGCCAGCCTTGCGGGGATTGCTGAACTCATCCAGCGCAGTTTTCTTGACTGTGCCCATCGAGGTGGCCATGAACACATAGTGGTCGGCCGGAAAGCTGCGGAATTCGCCAGTCAGGGGCAGCACCACATTGATTTTTTCTCCCTCCTGCATGGGAAACATGTTGACGATGGGGCGGCCGCGCGAACCGCGCGAGCCCTCGGGCACTTCCCAGACCTTGAGCCAGTACAGGCGGCCACGGTTGGAGAAGCACAGGATGTAGTCGTGCGTGTTGGCAATGAAGAGCTGGTCGATCCAGTCGTCTTCCTTGGTGGCGGTGGCCTGCTTGCCGCGCCCACCCCGCTTTTGAGCCCGGTATTCGCTAAGGGGTTGGCTCTTGATGTAGCCGCTATGGCTGAGCGTGACCACCATGTCAGTCGGTGTGATCAGGTCTTCGGTGGCGAGATCCTGAGCGTTGTGTTCGATCTCGCTGCGTCGCCCCCCCAGCTTGCTTTGGCCGAACTCCTGCCGGATCGCAGCCAATTCTTCACCAATGATCACAGCCACACGCCCCGGCTTGGCCAGAATGTCAAGCAAGTCCTCGATCTCGGCCATGACCTCTTTGTACTCGGCGACGATCTTGTCCTGTTCCAAGCCGGTCAGGCGCTGCAGCCGCATTTGCAGAATCTCTTGCGCCTGGGTGTCGGACAGGCGATACAGGCCTTCGGTGCCCAGTCCGAACTGTCGGTCCAGGTTTTCGGGTCGGTAGTCATCGGCGCTGACCACAGCACCATCGGCGCGGCTGCGGGTGAGCATCTCACGCACCAGTTTGCTGTCCCACGACTTGGCCATCAATTCGGCCTTGGCCACCGGCGGTGTTGGGGCATTGCGAATGATGGCGATGAACTCGTCGATATTGGCCAGCGCCACCGCCAGACCTTCGAGCACATGACCACGCTCTCGGGCTTTGCGCAGGGTGAACACCGTGCGACGGGTCACGACCTCGCGGCGGTGATCCAGAAATACTTCGATCAGGTCTTTCAGGTTGCACAGCTTGGGTTGGCCGTTGACCAACGCCACCATGTTCATGCCAAAGGTGTCTTGTAGCTGGGTCTGCTTGTACAGGTTGTTGAGTACCACCTCGGGCAGCTCACCGCGCTTGAGCTCGATTACCACACGCATGCCGGACTTGTCGGACTCGTCCTGAATATGGCTGATGCCCTCGATCTTTTTCTCGTGAACCAGCTCGGCAATACGCTCCAGCAGTGTCTTCTTGTTCACCTGATACGGGAGCTCGTCAACAATGATGGCTTGGCGCTGGCCCTTGTCGATGTCTTCAAAATGGCAGCGGGCCCGCATCACCACCCGGCCACGCCCGGTGCGGTAGCCATCGCGAACACCGCTCATGCCGTAGATGATGCCGGCGGTGGGAAAGTCAGGCGCTGGAATGATTTCCATCAACTCGTCAATGCTGGCCTGGGGGTTGCGCAGCAGGTGCAGACAGGCATCCACCACCTCATTGAGGTTATGGGGCGGGATGTTGGTGGCCATCCCCACCGCAATGCCACCTGAGCCATTGATCAGCAGGTTAGGCAGTTTGCTGGGCAGCACCAGGGGCTCTTTTTCCGAGCCGTCGTAGTTAGGTCCGAAATCGACGGTTTCCTTGTCAATGTCAGCCAGCATTTCATGGGCAATTTTGGCCAGCCGGATTTCGGTGTAGCGCATGGCAGCAGCGTTGTCGCCATCGACCGAGCCGAAGTTGCCTTGTCCGTCCACCAGCATGTGGCGCATGGAAAAATCCTGGGCCATCCGCACAATCGTGTCGTACACGGATTGGTCGCCGTGCGGGTGGTACTTACCAATCACATCACCCACAATACGAGCTGACTTCTTGTAGGGGCGATTCCAGTCATTGTTCAGCTCGTGCATGGCGTATAAAACGCGCCGGTGCACCGGCTTGAGCCCGTCCCTGGCGTCGGGCAGTGCGCGCCCGACGATCACGCTCATGGCGTAATCCAAATAGCTACGGCGCATCTCCTCTTCCAGGCTGATGGGAAGAGTTTCTTTGGCAAACTGGGTCATGATCTGGGGGCAATCGCAGGGTTAATCCGTGATTTTAAGTCGGGAATAATGTCGCTTCGCTACAACAATCTGACTTATCGGTCGTCATCAATCCTTCTCTCTTTGACCAGAGGCGGGTCAAAACCCACAAATAGATGTGGCACAATGCATTTGTCCTAATTGCTGCGCTGGACTGTCTGCCGTAGTGAATTAGCAAGTTATTTGAGTTACTGTCATTTGTTAGCAACCCGCACGCAGCCTGTCTGCCTTGTCGTCTGAAGGAGAATCATGAAAAAGCAAATCAAACTGGCAACCCTGATCGCTGTCGTGGCCATGGCCGGTACGGCTGGCGCCCAAGACATCAACAACTGGCGCAATGCCAGTGGCGATGTCTGGAAAAACGGTAACAACGAGCTCTGCTGGCGCAATTCCAGCTGGACACCAGCGACCGCTGCCAAGGGTTGTGATGGCGCCATCGTTGAAGCGCCCAAGGTTGCCCCTGCACCTGCACCTGCACCTGCTCCGGCACCCAAGGCTGCTCCTGCCCCGGCTCCCAAACCCGCAGCCAAGCCTGCCCCCCCTCCTCAACCCCCAGCAGCCACCAAGGTAACCTATGCGGCTGACACCTTCTTTGACTTTGACAAGTCAGTCCTGAAGAAGGATGGCAAAGCCAAGCTGGATGACCTGGTGCAGAAAGTCAAGGCGATCAACCTGGAAGTGATCATTGCCGTTGGCCACACCGACTCGATTGGTACCGATGCCTATAACCAGAAACTGTCGGTGCGTCGTGCTGAAGCAGTCAAGGCCTATTTGATTTCCAAGGGCATTGACAAGAACCGCATCTACACCGAAGGCAAAGGCGAGTCCCAGCCTGTGGCGGACAACCGCACCAAGGAAGGCCGCGCCAAGAACCGCCGCGTGGAAGTTGAAGTGGTCGGTACCCGCTCCAACAAGTAATTTCGTTCTGCAAACTGCAACAAACCCCGCCCCGGCGGGGTTTGTGCTTTCTGACGCCCAAATTTGAAGATCTTTCAGAGAGAACCAGGCAAGAGCGCAATTGACCTTTCAGGGCGTGGAGCAGCTGGTCGAAGATTTCATTAAAGCAGTCTCTGCCAGGAGGACACCATGACAGAACGTATTCTCACAATCACTTTGGAGCCCGATTGGCAAAAAGGATTGCGCAATTCGGCAATGCTTGGCAAGTTTGATGACTACCAGGGTGAATTTTTAAATTTTGAAACGCCGGCTCAATTTTTTAGCAAGTTAACGGAAAAGCGGTGGGAAATCGTCCGTGCTGCTCAAGGACGAGGTGAAATTTCTGTCCGTGAGCTGGCAAAAATTGTTGATCGCGACGTCAAAAGAGTCCATGCGGATGTGGTTATCCTCGCCGAGCTTGGGTTGCTTGAGCGCACTCCAACCGGGGGTGTAGTTTGCCCCTTCTCTTCAATGCATATTGATATGCACCTCAAAGCGGCCTGATTCGTTTGGGCCCAATTCTCAGCAATAAGCTGGGGTGCTGATCATTTGAATAGATAAGCTGCCAGATAATCAGTCCATGAGCACCGTGAATGTTGACCCGGCCGAACTGGCCAAGTTTTCTGAGCTGGCCCACCGCTGGTGGGACCCCAACAGCGAATTTCGTCCCCTGCACCAGATCAACCCGCTACGGCTGGAGTGGATCAATGATCTGGCGCCGCTGGCGGGCAAACAGGTGCTTGATGTTGGCTGTGGCGGCGGCATACTGGCCGAGGCCATGGCACACAAGGGGGCGCAAGTGCTGGGTATTGACCTGGCTGACAAGTCACTCAAGGTGGCGCAACTGCATGCCCTGGAGACTGGCGTGGCCAATGTGCAGTACCGCCAGGTCAGCGCTGAAGCACTGGCGGCTGAGGCGCCGGCGCGCTATGACGTGGTGACCTGCATGGAAATGCTGGAGCATGTGCCTGACCCTTCCTCGGTAGTGCGCGCCTGTGCCGAGCTGGTCAAGCCCGGCGGCTGGGTGTTTTTTTCCACCATCAACCGCAATCCGAAATCTTTTCTGTTTGCCATAGTGGGCGCTGAGTACATCTTGAAGCTGTTGCCACGCGGCACCCATGAATACGCCAAGCTGATTCGGCCTAGTGAACTGGCCGGCTATGCCCGCCAGGCTGGCCTGGAATTGGCGCACAGCAAGGGCATGGAATACAACCCGCTGACCCGTCGCTACTGGTTGAGCGCTGACACCAGCGTCAACTACCTGCAGGCCACGCGCAAATCCGGCTGATGGCAAGTTTTCACACCATCGAAGCCGTTCTGTTTGATCTGGATGGTACCCTGATTGACAGCGCACCCGACCTGGGCGCTGCCGCTGACAAGATGCGCACGGACCGCGGTCTGAGCGCGCTGGCTCCGGAAAGCTACCGCCCCTGGGTGGGCTCGGGGGCACGCGGCATGTTGGCGGTAGCCTTTGACATGAAGCCGGATCACCCGGACTTTGACACCCTGAAGGAAGAGTTTTTCTGCAACTACGAGCGCTGCCTGACCCAGCGCACCTTTGCCTTTGAGGGCATTGCCGAGTTGATCGCAACCCTGCAAGCCAGGCCCATCCCATGGGGCGTTGTGACCAACAAGTCGCGCCGCTTTACCGAGCCCCTGACCGCCGCCATGCCCTTGTTTGCCGGTGCCGGCGCCATCATCAGCGGCGACACCACCCCACACGCCAAACCCCACCCGGCCCCGCTGCTGGAGGCGGCCCGCCGCCTGGAACTGGCGCCAGAAAAATGTCTCTATGTGGGTGACGATGAGCGCGATATTGTGGCGGGCAAAGCCGCCGGCATGCTGACCGTGGCCGCCACCTACGGCTATTTGGGGCATCAAGCGCAGGTGGGGCAGTGGGGGGCGCATGCGCTGATTCATTCTCCGGGCGAGCTCTTGCAATTGCTCAATCCGGCCTAAAATACGGATCTAACAGGGGCTGCACTGGTTTCGACGTGGGTTCGGGCACGCAGCAGGGCATGTCGAG
>JAFMFB010000060.1 GCA_017856435.1 Burkholderiaceae bacterium | reverse complement strand
CCTGCAAGGTGGCGCTGGCCAGGGCGATCAGAAAGCGGCGGGCTGGCGTTCTAACTGAAAAAGTTTTCTGCATCGCTTAATACGCCTTGTCCACCACCGCCAGGGTCTGCTGCATGACGGCACAGGCGCTGATCTTGCCGTCAGGCGCCACATGGTTCACCTCGGCAGTGGTCACAATGAGGCGTCGCCCGGCCCGCACCACGCGACCGATGGCGTGGATCTCCCCCGACTGGAACGCCGCCAGAAAATTGATCTTGTACTCCACTGTGGTCACTTCCTTGCCCTCTGGCGCAAGGCTTAAACCGGCATAACCGGCAGCGATATCGGCCAGCGCGCCGATGGCGCCACCATGGAAACCTCCTTGCTGCTGGGTCACCTTGTCCGAATACGGCAAGGCCAGTTCGCACTCACCAGCGACCACCCGCAGTAAGCGCGCTCCCAGATGCAACATCATCCCTTGCCGCTGGAAACTGGCTTGCACCCGGTCAACAGCCCGCTGCGTCAGCGTGTCCTCGGTCATTCACTTCTCCAATTTGACCAATAAGGCCCTGGCCTCACGCTGGTGGGATTTGATCTCATCCAGATTGGCCTGCAGATCCGCCAACTGCAGCTCGACTTGCACCTTGTGTTGTGCCAGCACATCGAGAAACTTGCGCAGCTGTGGCCCGGTGTCGCGCGGGCTGTCATACATATCGATGATGTCCTTGGCTTCATTCAGGCTCAGACCCAGGCGCTTGGCACGCAGGGTGAGCTTGAGGCGGGTTCGGTCGCGTCCGCTGTAGACCCGAATGCGCCCGCCGGGGCCGCTGCGTTGCGGCTGCAGCAGACCCATGTCCTCATAAAAGCGGATAGCCCGGGTGGTCAGGTCATATTCCTTGGCCAGATCGCGGATACTGTAAGTGGTTGCCATACAAAAGCAGAACCTAGACAAGAGTGGCCGGGCCAAGAGCCGGACTGAACCTACAATGGCTTGGCGCCAATTGACGTTTACGTTAACGTCAATTCTGGCACAGATCCATCCCGATGAACGAGCTTGAACGCGAACTGAACTACCCGCTGGGCGAGGCTCTGCCTGAACCTGGCGCCACGCTGGCCTTGCCCGCTGCGCTGACCGGCCAGCGCAACTCGGGGGTCCGATGGGTTCGCATGGCGCTGCCCTTTGCGCTGGACCATATCAACCTCTGGTTGCTGCGCGACCGGATCAACGGCCAGGACGGCTGGAGCGTGGTCGATTGCTGCATCGCCCGCGATGAAGCAAAAACCCAATGGGAACAAATTTTTGCAAGCAGCCTGGACGGCCTGCCGGTGCTGCGGGTGATCGTCACCCACATGCACCCGGACCATATCGGCTTGGCCCACTGGCTGTGTGAGCGCTGGCACACCCCTCAAAGGGATTGCCCGCTGCTGATAAGCGCCACCGACTATCACCTGGCGCGCATCGGTTCAGCTGATGTGAAGGGATTTGGCGGTGAAAGCGCCGCCGATTTCTATGCCGTGCATGGCCTGACTGACCCTGAGTCGATTGAAAAAATCCGCCAGCGTGCCGGCTACTACCATTCCCTGGTGCCTGACGTGCCCTCCAGGTTTCAGCGACTGATGGATGGTGATGTCCTGACGATTGGCGACCACGCCTGGCAATGCATCAGCGGCTACGGCCATGCGCCAGAGCACATCTCGCTCTATTGCGCCGAGCTCGATCTGCTGATTGGCGGGGACATGATGCTGCCGCGCATCTCCACCAATGTCAGCGTTTTCGAGATGGAGCCCGAGGCGGATCCGCTGCGCCTGTTTCTGGCCTCGATCGACAAGTTCAAGGCGCTGCCGTCCAAGACCCTCACCCTGCCCTCGCACGGCAAACCCTTTACAGGCCTGCACCAGCGTATCGCGCAACTGCACGCCCACCACCAGGCCCGGCTGGCCGAGGTGCTGGATGCCTGCAGCACCAAGCCCTGCAGCGCGGCCGACATCCTGCCGGTGCTCTTCAAGCGCCAGCTCGATCTGCACCAAACCACTTTTGCCATGGGTGAAAGCATTGCGCACTTGCACGCGCTCTGGTTTGACGGCCGGGTGCATCGCTCGCGTGATTCGCAGGGCATCTACCGCTTTTCAGCCCGCTAGTCACACCGCTTCTCTAATTCCAAAGCGGTAGCGCTTCATCGTTCAATTCTTTGCGCAAGGTGCTGTAATCAGGAACCACTGAGCCCACCGTGTTCCAAAAGCGCGGGCTGTGGTCCATCACCCGCAGGTGACTCAGTTCATGCGCCACCACATAATCAATCACCCGCAGTTGCAGATGAATCAGCCGCCAGTTCAGTCGAATCGCTCCGTTGGCATTGGCGCTCCCCCAGCGCGTACCGGCACTGCTGAGCGAGAGTCGGGTCCACTGCACACCCAGCCTGGGCGCATAGTGATGCAGCCGCTCGCTGAAGACGATTCTTGCCTGGCGCATCAACCAGGCCTGCACCCGGTCACGGATTTGCTCGGGCGCGGCATCCTTGCGCAGACCGACCAGCAGCATGCGCTTTCCGCTTGAATCGACCAGCCCAAGGTTGGAGGCGGTGGGGTCCAGCTCCACCTGCAAGGCCTCCCCCAGATAAGGCAAAACCACGCCATCACTCCAGACAATGCGTCTGGCCTCCAGCTGACGATTGCGCTCCTGCATTTCGTACAGTTTGCGCACAATCCAGCTTGCCTTCTCCTGCAGTGCAGCCTCCACTTCCGCCAGAGGAACCCAGCGGGGGGCGCTCACCTCCAGGCCATCGAGTCCGACCTGCATGCCAATGGTGCGACGCCGGCTGCGCTTGAACTCGTAGGCCACATGCGCCTGGTCCAGGCGCGTGCTGCGGTTGGCGTGGGGATGGGTGAACTGTGCCGGCATCAGCACACTGGACAACGATTCGGCAGGTTCGGCAGATGCCTTGGCAGAGGGAGCGATTGGTTTCTTCTGACTGGGCGCGGGCTCGAACAGATCCAGAATGAGCTGCACGAAATTGGGCATGGCAAGCTCCTGGGTCCTCGTATCCTGGTGGGCCGCTGTCCTGGCGCTCTACCGGTAGGCCTGCGGATCAAGGCGCCGCATCTCGCTCTCGATCCATCGCTCGACTTCGGCCATCAGTTCAGCCGCCTCGCGTCCCTCACTCGCAATGGGCGGGCCGATCGACACGTCCACCACGCCCGGAGATTTGATCAGGGCCTTGCGCGGCCAGCACTTGGCCGAGCTGACGGCAATCGGAATCACCGGAGCGCCGGTAGCCACCGCCAGCCGGGTGCCCCCCGTTTTGTAAGTGCCCTGCTGGCCGCGTGCAATGCGGGTTCCCTCGGGAAACATGATGACCCAGACTCCTCGCGCCAACAGATCGCGGCCCTGGGCCACGACCTTGGCAAAGGCTCTTGCGCCCTTGGAGCGATCGATATGAATCATGTCCAGGCGGGCCATGGACCAGCCAAAAAAAGGGATCTGCAACAACTCGCGCTTGAACACATAGGCCAGCGGATGCGGCATCAGGGCCGGCATCAGCAGGGTCTCAAAAGTGGACTGGTGCTTGACCAGCAGGATCGCCGCACTGCGCTGCCCGGTGGGTAAATTTGACCACCCATGGACTTTGACCCGAATACCCAGCAGCCAGCGCGCGCCGGCCACAGCCACCCGCAACCAAGCTGCCGCCACCCAGTAGAGGCGATCGCCACGAATGAAGATCGATGCCAGCAGCAAAAAAATTGCCCAGGGCACAACCGTGACCACCATCCACAGCAAATGCAGCAACGAGCGCACAAGGTTCATGGGGCGCGGTGTCGCTGAATCAGGTCTTCGGCAAAAGCCAGCAAGTGATCATGCACCTGGGTACCTGGCGGAAAGTTGTTCGGCAGGGTTTGTCCGCGCAAGCTTTCGGCCTTGCCGGTGAGCACCAGGTGCGGCGCGCAGCCAACAGCAGCCCCGGCAATCAGGTCACGTGCCGTGTCGCCCACCACCGGCACGCCAGCCAGCGACATGCCATAACGCTTGGCAATCTGCTCAAACAGGCCTGGTTTGGGTTTGCGGCAATTGCAGGCCTGATCGGGCGCATGGGGGCAGAAGAAAACCGCGTCAATCCGTCCACCCACGCCCGCCAGCATCTTGTGCATCTTGGCATGCATGGCATTGAGGGTGACCACATCAAACAAACCGCGGCCCAGACCCGACTGATTGGAGGCAACCACCACATGCCAGCCCGCATGGGTCAGCCGCGCAATGCCCTCCAGCGCGTTGGGCAGGGGCACCCACTCGGCTGCCGACTTGATGTAGTCGTCACGGTCCTGATTGATCGTGCCGTCTCGATCGAGGATGACGAGTTTCATGGCCAGTACCCCCCGGCCGTGCGATGGTTCTCGCCCCCCATGTCGGGAGGCAGCGAAGTTGGGCAGTGCACAGCGTAACGGCTCATGCGGCCAGACGCGACAGATCAGCCACACGGTTCATGGCCACATGCAGCCGTTTGAGCAGGCCCAGGCGGTTGAGTCGCAGATCCTCCTGCTCGGCATTGACCATCACATCGTCAAAGAAAGCATCCACCGGCGCACGCAATGCTGCCAGGGTTCTGAGCGAGGCGGTGTAGTCATGGGTGTCGAACAAGGTGTTGGCCTGCGGCTCGGTGCTTTGCACTGCGCCAAAGAGCGCCTTCTCAGCCGGCTCCAACAGCAGGGACTCGCTCACTTGCGGATGAACATCGCCAGCTTTTTTCAGGATATTGCCAATCCGCTTGTTGGCCGCCGCCAGGGCGGCCGCCTCTGGCAATGCCGCGAAGGCGCGCACCGCTTCCAGACGCCGCGGCACATCCCCCAGGCGCGCTGGTGAGAGCGCCAGCACCGCCTCAACCTCCTGGGCACTGAAGCCCTGCTCGCGCAGGTTCACGGCCAGTCGGTCATAAATGAAGCTCTGCAGGGATTCGGAGGGTTCGCTGATCAGCTCGCCAAACACCGAGGCGGCGCCCGCGACCAAAGCGGGCAACTCCAGCGGCAGGTTCTTCTCGATCAGGATGCGAATCACCCCCAGGGCATGACGACGCAGGGCAAACGGATCCTTGTCGCCCGTGGGCAGCTGGCCAATGCCAAACAGCCCCACCAGGGTCTCCAACTTGTCAGCCAATGCCACCACCGTGCCGGTATGGTTGCGCGGCAGCGCATCGCCAGCAAATCGCGGCTTGTAGTGGTCCTCGATGGCAATCGCCACCCCATCGCGCAGCCCCTCGTGACGGGCGTAGTAGGCGCCCATGATGCCCTGCAGCTCGGGGAACTCACCCACCATATCGGTCAGCAGATCGGCCTTGGCCAGCAGCGCCGCCTGTTGGGCCTTGCTGTCCAGCACCTCAAACTCATCCTTGGCCTCCACCGTGAAGGGCACGGTGGCCATGCGCAGCTGGTTGACGATGGCATGGGCAATGGCACGCACCCGCTGGCTACGCTCACCTTGGGTGCCTAAACGGTTGTGATAGACCACCTTGGCCAGACCCGGCAGACGATCGGCCAGCGTCTTCTTGCGGTCCTGGTCGAAGAAAAACTTGGCATCGGCCAGGCGCGGGCGCACCACCCGTTCGTTGCCGCCAATGACGGCACTGGGGTCTTGCGGGGCAATATTGCTAACGACCAGAAACTTGTGGGTCAGACGACCGCTGGCGTCTAGCAGCGGAAAGTATTTCTGGTTGGCTTTCATGGTCAGGATCAGACACTCCTGCGGCACATCCAGAAACTCCGGCTCAAACTGGCAGACCAGCACATTGGGGCGCTCCACCAGCGCGGTCACCTCATCGAGCAAGGCTTCGTCGTTCACGGGGCTGACGCCACCGCCGACTTGCGCAGCCGCAGCGGCAAGTTGGCGCTCGATCTCGGCGCGCCGCTCAGAAAAGGAGGCAATCACCGCCCCCTCCTGCCTCAGCAGGTTAGCGTAGTCATCCGCCTCGGCAATCACGATCTGCGCTTTGCGGGCCTCAAAACGATGACCGAGGGTGCGGTTGCCCGCGCTCAGCCCCAGCGCCTTGACCGGCACCACCGTGCTGCCATGCAGGGCCACCAGGCCGTGCGCCGGTCGCACAAAGTGCACGCTGCTCCAGCCGGGCAAGGCGCAATCGGTCTGCAACTGGTAGCTCATCACTTTGGGAATGGGCAAGCTGGCGATCGCCGCATCCAGGGCCTTTTGCAGGCCGCTGTCCAGGGTGGCCCCGGTGGCCAGGCTGTCATAGAACAGCGCTTCAGATTTGCCATCGGGCGCTCGCTTGAGAGCCGCCACCGCAGCCACCGGGTCGCTGACATCGGCGCCCAGCGCGCTCAATTTCTTGAGCAGGGCGGGCGTGGCCTTACCATCTGCGGACAGGCCCACGCTGACGGGCATCAGCTTTTGCTGCAAGGGCTTGTCTTCAGCCTTCAGCAGGACATGGCTGATGTGGGCGGCCAGCCGGCGCGGTGAGGCGTAGGGCGTGGCAACGGATTCAGAGGTGGCCAGTCCCATGGCCTTGAGCTGCTCAAACAGGGTGGTGGCAAAGGCTTGGCCCAGCTTGTTCAGCGCCTTGGGCGGCAATTCTTCAACGAACAGTTCAACGAGAAGGTTCTTGGTGGTCATAAATACCCTGGTCAGTTGAGGACAGAGCGATGCTGCGCTTCGGTCTGTCCCGCAAAGTTTCAAGCGGCTTTCTTCTCGGTCTTTTCGATTTGTTCAACCCATTCACGTGGCGCCATCGGAAAGCCCAGCCGTTCACGGCTCTCGTAGTAGCTTTGCGCCACAGCGCGCGCCAGATTGCGAATGCGACCGATATAGGCAGCGCGCTCGGTCACTGAGATGGCGCCGCGCGCATCCAGCAGGTTGAAGGTGTGGGCGGCTTTGAGCACCTGTTCATAGGCGGGCAGGGCCAGCTGCTGCTCCATCAGATGCCTGGCCTGCTTTTCATGCGCAGAAAAGGCCGTAAACAAAAAGTCGGCATCGCTGTGCTCGAAGTTGTAGGTGGATTGCTCCACCTCGTTCTGGTGGTAGACATCGCCGTAACTCAGGCTTTCGGTCCAGCGCAGCTTGAAGACATTGTCCACCCCCTGCAGGTACATGGCCAGGCGCTCCAGTCCATAGGTGATCTCGCCAGTGATGGGTCGGCAGTCAATACCGCCCACCTGCTGGAAGTAAGTGAACTGCGTCACCTCCATACCATTGAGCCAGACCTCCCAGCCCAGGCCCCAGGCGCCCAGGGTCGGGTTTTCCCAATCATCTTCCACAAAGCGGATATCGTTTTTCTTCAGGTCAAAGCCCAGCGCCTCCAGCGAGCCCAGGTACAACTCCAAAATGTTGCTAGGCGCCGGCTTGAGCACCACCTGGTACTGGTAATAGTGCTGCAGGCGGTTGGGGTTATTGCCGTAGCGCCCGTCCTTGGGTCGCCGGCTGGGCTGCACATAGGCGGCCTTCCAGGGCTCGGGTCCGATGGCGCGCAAAAAGGTGGCGGTATGGCTGGTCCCCGCCCCGACTTCCATGTCGTAGGGTTGCAGCAGGGCACAGCCCTGGGCATCCCAGTAGGCTTGCAGCTTGAGAATGATTTGCTGGAAAGTCAACATCTGTGTATGTGTGCCCTGGCAGGCTTGGCATGATCGGTAACTGGGTCACGCCGCTTGGGCGCGAAGCCTTGATTCTAGGGTAGCCCATCCTTGCTCAAACGTGCAAGTCACTTGACAGCTTTCATCTGGAAGGTGAGCGTCTCAAACCGGCAGACAGCCCTGCCGCCAGCACCACCGAGAGGGCCATCAGCCAGAAGGGCCACAGGCCCAGGCTGGCCATCCAGCGCGCGTAGGGCGTCAGTCCGTTACGGCCCTCCACCTCGGCATGCAGCACGCCACGGGTATGCGGTGGCAGCATGGCGCTGACCTGGGCGGTGTGATCCACCACGGCGGTGGCGCCGGTGTTGGTGGCGCGCAGGAAGGGACGCTCAAATTCGAGCGCTCGCATACGGGTGATGTTCAGGTGCTGGGCAATGGCCACCGTGTTGCCAAACCAGGCGATATTGCTCAGATTCACAAACAGGGTGGGCGCCTGCAGGGGGTCGGCAAAGCGCAAGGCCAGCTCCTCGCCAAACAGGTCCTCGTAGCAGATATTGAGCGCCAGTCGCTGCCCCGCCCAGTCAAAGTTGGGCTGCTGCAGGCCGCCGCGCCGAAAGTCGCCCAGCGGAATGTTCATCAGGTCAGTGAACCAGCGAAACAGGGGCGGGATGAACTCGCCAAACGGCACCAGGTGGTGCTTGTCATAGCGCCAGGGCTCAGGCTGTCCCGGCTTCAGGCCGATGGCCGAATTGGTGTAGCCCTCGCTCAGACTACCCAGGGGCTGCCCGAGCAAGGCTGCCTGATTTCCCTGTTCAAAGCGTTCACGCAGTTCCCGGGCATAGCGCTCTGGCAACTGATTGGGCAACAGCGGGATGGCAGTTTCCGGCGCCACCACCAGGGCAGCACGATTGTCTTGCAGCTGCTGGCCATACCACTGCAGGGCCTGGGGCACGCCGCTGCCGGGCTGAAACTTCTGATCCTGCGCGATATTGCCCTGCAGCAGCGCTACTTCGAGCTTGCCTGCGGCTACCGAAAACCCGGTGTGGTCCATCTGCCAGACCGAGGGCAGTGCCAGCACCACCAGCGCCGCCACCCGCTGCCAAGGCCCGCAGGCCAGGGCCTGGGGAATGGTCATGGCCAGCCAGGCCGACAGGGCGCCGATGCCAAACACGCCCAGCCAGGGCGCATAAGCGGCCAGGGGGCCGCTGAGGTGGGCATACCCGACGCCACCCCAGCCAAAACCGGTAAACCAGCGGGCCCGGGCCAGCTCGGCCAGCAGCCAGAGAGCCGCAAACAACAAGGCCCGCATCGCCCTACCGATGTTGTGAGTATGTGCCAACTTTACATAGAAGCCACAGGCTGCTGCGTAGTAGAGCGCCAGCACAGCGGCCAGACAGAAGACCGCCAGCGCGGCCAGCCAGGCGGGCAGGCCACCATAGGTGTGCATGGAGATAAACAACCACCAGAAGGTAGCCGCCAGCCAGCTGGTGGCAAACAGCCAGCCCAGCCAGGCGGCGGTCTGCCAGCGCTTGGTGCGCTCCAGCAGCCAGCCCAGCCCACCCAGCCCAAGGAGTTGCAGCCACCAGATCGACTGCCCGTCGCCGGGCCAGGCCAGGGCCAGCGCCTGGGTCAGTCCGGCCAGCAGACAGAGCAGGGCCGCCAGAGCACCAGCCAAGGTGTTAGGCCTCAAGGGCAGGCAGGGTAGGCACAGGCGAGACCTTGAACCACTTGACCGCACCCCCCTTGGTGTGCAGTACCACAAAGCTCAACCCGCCCAGCGCAAACTGCTCGCCCCGCTTGGGCACATGACCCATCTCGTGGGCGATCAGTCCGCCAATGGTGTCAAAGTGATCGGCCAGCTCGGCATCGACCAGCTTCACTTCGAAGGCCTCGCTCACCCGCTCGAGCGGAGTCTTGCCACTGACCCGCCAGGTGCCGTCAGCCAGACTGTAGATATCGCCGGCATCTTCGGCAATGTCAAACTCGTCCTCGATCTCGCCCACGATTTGCTCCAGCACATCCTCGATGGTGATCAGGCCGGCGGTACGGCCGAACTCATCGATCACGATCGCCAGATGGTTACGGTTGCCGCGAAACTCGCGCAGCAGATCGTTCAGGCCCTTGCTCTCGGGGATAAACGACACCGGTCTGAGCAGGGCGCGGATATTGAGCTCAGGCGCGCGCTGCAGCTTGAGCAGGTCCTTGGCCATCAGGATGCCGATGATGTTCTCGCGCTCACCCTCATAAACCGGGAAACGGGAGTGGGCGGTGTCGATCACCAGGTGCAGCAGGTCCTCAAATGGCGCATCAATATTGACCAGGTCCATGCGGGGGCTGGGCACCATCACATCGCCGGCGCTCATGTTGGCCATGCGCAGCACGCCCTCCAGCATCACCCGCGAATCGGCATCGATCAGGTGCTTGTCCTCGGCCTCGGCCAGGGTCTGGATCAGTTCGGCGGTGGAATCCGGGCCGGGGTGCAGAAATTCGGCCAGTTTGCGAAGAAAGGTGCGTTTGTCTTCCTTGTCGGGAAGTCGCCCGGGGTGGGGGTCGGACACAGTCAGCGGCGCAGCTCGTGCGTTTGTTGCGAAGCCTCTAGGATAGCGGATCAGCCAGGGCCACCTTTTGCGTCCTTCGGCGGCTCAAAGGTTTGACCTGTCTGCTGGCCTTGGCGCAGACCCTGACGCACCTCCTGCAGGCCAGCCAGAAAGTCCCAGAACTGACGGGCCTGGCGCTTGAGGCGGTAGTCGGCCTCGGCCAGTTGTTCCTCGATCAATTCGCTCAGACGTGAGTCGAAGGTGGCCGGCGGCAGTCGCAGGTAGGCGCGTGCCTCGGAGCCATCGCGCTGCACCACCGCCCCGGCCCTGCGGGCAATTCTGAGCATGGGAATGTTCTCGCTCAGGGCATGAATGAACATCAGCTCGACGCCCTCGTTGCGGGCGTGGCGCATGGCGCGCTCAAACAGGCGCTGGCCCAGACCGCGCCCCCGCGAACTTGGCAGCACCGAAACCCCGAACTCGGCGCAGGAGGCCAGGTCCCGATCCACCGAATAGGCCAGGTGAGCCACGGCGACCAGCCGCAGCAGGCGGTTGAAGATGCCAAACACCACCCCGTGGCTGAAATCCAGGCTGTCCACATAGTGCCGGATCTGCTCATCACTGGCCACATAGCCAAAGCGCAGGTAGCGGTCATGCAGGTCCAGCGCCAGCAGATGGCGCGCAATGCGCTCGCGCTGACGCGGCCCGAGCTCGCGGATGTGCACCCCTCCCCAGGGCCAGAGACGAAACCCACGGCGCGATTCGGGCTGAAAATCCAACTGGTTCAGCTCGCTTGTCCTGGGCTGGGGGATTTCTTCGGTCAGGTCAGGCTTTATGTCTGGCTTGGTGCCTGGCTTGAAATCGGGTTGGGTCATGGGTTCAATGTAAGGGCATTGCGGGGCGCTTCCAAGTGCCCTAGGACAAACTCCGGGCAATCAGTTCCCAAAACCGTTTTCATTTTGAAGCGCCCATTTCGACATCCGATCTCAACTCCCCATTTCAGCTCCCCATTTCATGTGCTCACCTTGCTTTTTTCATTGCGCTCGGTACTCCACCCCGGAGCGCAGACACCGGATCGCAGACATAAGGGCAGCATCAAGCCGGATACCTGTCACCTGCGGGCTTTCTGACCAGCCCAATAAGGGCTTGTCCCTAGTCAAATCACGGCTGACAGCGCGCACAATGTGGCCTGTTTTACTGGAACGATGACATGAACGATTTCATCTGGCTCAAAAATTACCCTGCCGGGGTGCCCCATCAAATCGACCCTGACCAGTACCAATCGCTGGGACAGTTGCTGGAGGAGTCCTTCAAAAAAAATGCCGAGCGGCCGTTTTCGGTCTGCATGGAGCGCTGGATGAGCTACCGTGAGCTGGACCAGCGCTCGGCCGCGCTGGGCGCCTGGCTGCAAGGGCTGGGTCTGGCGCCCGATGCGCGGGTGGCCATCATGCTGCCCAACATCCCGCAGTTTCCGGTGACCATGGCCGGCGTGCT
>JAFMFB010000023.1 GCA_017856435.1 Burkholderiaceae bacterium | reverse complement strand
GGGGACACCACGGGTCGCATGCCCGTCGCGGCCGCCTGACCTTGCGCCATGGGGTGGTGGAAACACCGGTCTTCATGCCAGTAGGCACATACGGCACTGTCAAGGGTGTCATGCCCAGGAGCCTTGAAGACATGGGCGCCCAGATCATCTTGGGCAACACCTTTCACCTCTGGATGCGTCCGGGCCTAGACATCATGCAGTCATTTGGTGGCTTGCACGCGTTTGAAAATTGGCACAAACCCATCCTGACAGACTCGGGGGGCTTTCAAGTCTGGTCACTGGGTGAAATGCGCAAGATTTCGGAGGAAGGTGTCAGGTTTTCGTCCCCGGTTAATGGCGACAAGTTGTTCCTGACACCCGAAGTATCCATGCAGATACAGACGGTGCTCAACAGCGACATCGTGATGCAGTTTGACGAGTGCACACCGTATGTGTCGCTCGATCCCAAATCCCAGGGTCAACTGACCACCGAGCGCGAAGCACGGGCCTCCATGGAACTGAGCCTGCGTTGGGCCAAACGCTGCAAGGACGAATTCGAACGCTTGCAAAACCCAAACGCGCTGTTTGGCATTGTGCAAGGCGGTATGTTTGAGCACTTGCGTGATGAATCGCTCGCAGGCCTGGAGCAACTGGATCTGCCCGGTATAGCCGTGGGCGGGGTCAGCGTAGGGGAACCCAAAGAGGACATGCAACGCCTGATGCATCACTGCGGTCCTCGCCTACCCGCGCATAAGCCACATTACCTGATGGGCGTGGGCACGCCGGATGACCTGGTGTATGGCGTGCAACAGGGATTTGACATGTTTGACTGTGTCATGCCAACCCGAAATGCACGCAATGGTCATTTGTTCACACGTTTTGGCGATCTGAAAATTCGCAATGCCAAACATAAAACTGACCCGCGCCCTATCGATGAGACCTGCAACTGCTACGCCTGCGCAGGTCGCTCCGGCGTTTCCAATGCCCAAGGTGGGCGAGAAGGTTTTTCCCGCGCCTACCTGCATCACCTGGACCGCTGCGGTGAAATGTTGGGCCCCATGTTGAGCACCGTTCACAACTTGCACTACTACCTGAACCTAATGTCAGAAATACGTACTGCGCTTGATCAGGGAAGCTTTGCATCCTTCGTGACCAACTACCACGCCCTTCGTGCCCGTGGCATTTAGGCCGTAATAATCTCTCTTGGGATCTGCAGGGCAAGTAGTCAGTCATTGCCCTGTCAATTAAATGCTTAACGCATAGACTCTTCGCGATTTACGTTGGACTTTACCAAGTCTGGTCACACTCAAGCAGTAAATACCGTCAACACGCCGGTATAGCCGTAGATATGGTGTCTGGCGATTTCACCGCCCGCAAAAAAACCCACCAAGGGCACGACACCCAGTGCGCGACGAACAATCTGCAACTCCGCGCCGGGAGCACCAAAGTGCGGGCCACCACGCCCCGCACAGCTGACATAAACGGCGCCGAGCATGGTCTTTGAGGTCGGCGTTGGTTCATCGGCGGACATCAAGCTTGCAGCAGGCGCAACTTCAGTCTCGAGTTCTTCTCGGATCTCTGCGCAGATACGCACCAGATCTGCCGAAGCAGCCTGAACATTGCGTTGACAAAAGGCGAGTTCCATCCCCTGCTGAACATGGTCAGCCAAAGCCACGCCCTGGCGCTGGGGATCCAGACCAATGATATGGCGCACGCGCACATCATTGCCAAAATTACCGCTACGGCCTACAGCCCCGTCACTGGGCGCATCATTCAGATCCAGCAGGCCGGCCAGCGTGGCACGTACGGCCTTCAAGGCTGAATCAGGCTGGTCCAGGTTGACTTTCAGTTCACGCAAAAGAACTTCCAGAGCCGGCTCGCCATCCAGGCCATAGACAACATTTCGCTCAGCCGAACTCACGATATGCGATTTGGCGACCGGCAAACAGCCCTGCGTCACACGTGAAATCAACGGTACGCCAGAACCAAAGGCCACCCCACTCAATCCACCCAGAAAGGTACCGCTGGCGCGTCCCTGTCCAGGGATAAAGCCATCGCCCCCAACAGCGAATTGAATACTTTGTGTGCGACTGGCAGCCAAACCGCCAAACAAATAACCGGTTTCGGTCCGATCGGCCAGTTCGTGTACCAAGTCGGACAGATCAGGTGTTTGACCGTCGGCATGCACCAGCGCAGTATGGGCATGAAAGCCCTGAGCCAATGGCGCGATACCGGAAAAAACACGGTATTGATCACTGGGAAAGTCGCACAACATGATGGCCATCGCCGGTTCGTCAAAATATTCGGCGTTGTTGACAGCAATGCCCACCCCAACCGTACCAGCCCAATCGGTCACCTCCGGCAATTCGGTACGCAAATGATCAAGGATGGCCTGTGCTTGCTCCGCATAGTGGTCCGTGATGTAAAGCAGAGCAAGTGTTGGGGTCTGGCCTGCCAGGGCAAGTTGTGCACGCAATTGCGCCAAGACCAGTCCGGCAGACATGCGCCACTGCGGATGCGTGGCATGGGCACAGGGGAATCGCATCACGGCAAATTTCTACCCTGGTCCTGAAGTCACCTTAGAACACGCGCCCGATGCGCTGAACGATTGAGGCCATGGCTTTGGCATCGGCTTGAACAAAACGATCAAACTCTGGCGCATCCTGATACTGAAAATAAGTTCCAGCTGCTGCAAGGGCCTGCTTGGCTCGATCGTCATTTGCAGTTGCCTTGGCCGCCTGGCGAAGCTTGGCCACAGCCGCATCTGGCGTCGCAGCAGGCACAAACAATCCCGACCATTGGGAATATCCGATAGGCACACCCAGCTCTTTCAGGCTTGGCGTGTCGGGCAACATGGGAAGTCGACCATCGCCCCAGTGAGCCAGTACACGGAGCTTTCCGGCTCGAACATGCTGCATCACACTGGAAGGGCCAGTTGACAGCGCCTGGATATGGCCTGACAGCAGACCAAGAACCGCCGGGCCAGCGCCGGTGTATGGCACATGCAACATAAAACTGCTGGTACTGGCCTTAAGCTGCTCCATGGGCACATGCATGGTGCCGTAATTACCAGAAGAGCCGAAAGTTATAGAGCCGGGGTTCTTCTTGGCATAGGCCATGAATTCCTGATAGGTTTTCCAAGGGCTGTCAGCTCGCACTACCAGGGCCGTGGGGTCGGCAGTGAAACGGGCAATGGGCTTGAGCTGGTCAAGCGTGAACAAAGGTGTGCGGTTAAGAATCTTGTCAGCTTCTGGCAGCACCACCACTGATGAAAGGGCCATCAGGACTGTATAGCCGTCCGCCTTGGCCTTGGCCACCTGGGCCATGCCGATGGCGCCCCCGGCGCCGCCCTTGTTTTCCACAATCATGGACTGTCCTAGTGCGCGACCCATGGCCTCGGCCACCGGTCGGCCCACCGTGTCGGCCACGCCACCGGGGGGAAAGGGCACCACCATCGTAATGGTCTTGCTTGGATAACTGTCTTGCGCCCAAGCGCTCCAGCCAGCCCCAGCCAGGGAAGCCGCGCCCAGTTGCAAAAATTGTCGACGCTGTTGCATGGTCAATCTCCTCAGTGTTGTAGTTGATGGGATACCTTATCAGATTTCTTCTACTGGGTTGTTGAGCTCACCTAACCCGCTGATGGCAACTCGAACCACATCGCCATGCTTGAGGAATTTTGGCGGATTGAAGCCCACGCCCACACCCACGGAAGTCCCGGTCAGGATCAAGTCCCCGGGCAAGAGGGTAAAGGCGGCGCTCATGGTCTCGATCAGGGTCGGCACATCGAAAATCAGCTGCGAGATATGAGCGTTCTGGCGTTGCTCGCCATTCACCCAGGTCTGCATACGCATATCGGTAGGGGCCTCATCACGGCTGGTCATCCAGGGGCCCATTGGGCAAAAACCATCCAGCGACTTGCCCATGAACCATTGGGCGTGATTCTTCTGCAAATCACGTGCTGTCACATCGTTGGTGGCGACAAAGCCCCAGACATGCTTCATGGCATCGGCTTTGCTGACATTGCGGCAGGTTGCGCCGATCACCACGCCAATCTCGCCCTCGTAATCCACCGAAGTTGTCAGATGTTTGCTGTAACGAATAGGGTCGGTCGGGCCATTCAGCGTCAGGGTGGCCTTGGTAAAAATCTGCGGGTACTGGGGAATAGCGGAAGCGCCACTTGTGGTTGCATTGAAGCCGCTCTTGTCAAACTCAAGCGCATGGTCGTGATAGTTCTTGCCCACCGCAAATGGATTGCGCAGAAAAGCAGAAAGCGGTGACAGGAATTTTGCACTGGCCATGGGGACATGCTGGGTCACTGCTGCCTGCAGATTGACCAATTTGGCTTCCTGCTGAATCAGGTTGAGCACCGGATTTGGGTGCCTGCCCAGATCACCCCCCACCAATGCCAATTCCTGCTTGGCCTCGTCCACCAGGGCCAGTTGGGTTTTGCCATCCACTTCAACGCGCGCAACCTTCATGTCAACTCCAAGAAAAGATTAAGTTCGAGCAATTATCGCAAGCCACATCACAACATTTAGCTGTCTGACATCAGTGTTTCATGTTGCTCTGATGGCCTTGGTTTTTGCTTGCCGGGCTACTGACCCCTCCCAGTGCGCGGGCCGGCACTTGCAAGTCAAGGTTCTGGCGCTTGCCATCCCGGCCCTCGATTACCAGCATCAGAGGCACCAGATCATCGGGCTTGACCTGTGCCTTGAGATCCATCAGCATGACATGGTAGCCACCGGGACGCAGCTCAACCGTCTTGCCCGCTGGCAATTCCAGTCCAGAAACAGCGCGCATATGCATCACTTGATTGACCATGGACATTTCATGGATCTCGACAACCCCGGCCACTGGCGATAGAGCGCCAACCAGCCTGGCATCTTTGGCGCTGACAATTTGCATGAAAGCCCCTGTTGCCTTTTGTTGAGGTACCGTGGCCCGCACCCAGGCGTCTTTTACACTGACTTGGGCGTGACCAGCGGTCACCATGGTCAATGCCATCAGCGCAACGGCGATTGGTTTCATATGAAAACTCCTGAAAAATAAATGGAATTGAATTACGAATTGGGCCAATGCTTGTCAAGGCAGCGCTTGACCCGACAAATATTGAGGTCAGAACCTTCCGGTTCTGAACCTACGTTCAAATCAAATTCGAACGACTCTGCCTTTTGATTACAAGGCCGCGCGCAGGTTGAGTTCAGTTAATTCAAAGCACTGAAGGGGGTCCGCGGGCAGGTAAAGGGGCAGCGGCTTGGCTGGCGGTGTGGTTTTGCTGGGCCGTTTGTAAGGCATGATCCAGCAGACCACCTGCACCAATTTCTGGGCGACCCAGGTACGGCGGCGCAGCTGGGCCGAAGCAGAGGGCGCAGTCCAGCGTGACTGACTTGACTTCATTGTCACCTGAGCCGCCAAGCACAATGAGCTTGACAGCGCCGCCAGCCGAGCAGATCAGCTCGGTAGCCTGCGGTTGCACCACGGGTGAAGCTATCGCTACGCTTAGAGACAGCACAAACCACGCCAGCACGTAGCGGGCTAGGCGACTGGATTGGCGCAAAAATCGCATGGAGGCCGATTATGACAAACGCTATCAGGCCCCATTAAATCGTGGCGCTCGCTTTTCCCGCAGCGAGTCAATGCCCTCGCGAACATCGGGTCCGGCAAACCCCATGAACTCCAGGCCCAGGGAGGTATCAAAAATCGGGCCCGCCTGGCGCAACCAGTTGTTGAGGGCATATTTTGTCCAGCGAATTGCACTTTGGCTACCGCTGGCCAGCTGATCGGCAACGGCGTAGGCGCGGTCGAGCAAATCGGCCGCATCCACCACCATAGAGACCAACCCGATCCGCTCGGCCTCTTCTCCAGTAAGCGGCTCGCACAGCATTAGGTAGTACTTGGACTTGGCCATGCCGCAGAGCAACGGCCAGACAATCGCCGCATGATCTCCAGCCGCCACGCCCAAGCGGGTATGGCCATCGACAATTTTTGCTCCCTTGGCCGCTATCGAGATATCGGCCAACAATCCCGCCACTAACCCTGCCCCGACAGCCGGGCCATGGATGGCGCTGACGATGGGTTTGTCGCAGTTGATCAGGTTGTAGACCAGATCACGCGCCTCACGCCAAACCCGCGCGCGCACTTCGAAGTTATCCGCCATCTCCAAGACCATCGCCAGATCGCCACCACCGGAAAAGCCCAGACCTTCGCCTCGCAGCACGGCACAGCGCACAGTGTCATCAGCCGTCACATCGCGCCAAATTTCAGCCAACTCGCGATGCCCCTGATGACCTGCAGTAGGAAGCTTGCCATTGAGAGCACGCATCTGAATATCGAGCACGCCATGTTCACGGCGCAGGATATTGAGGGTCTGGTAATTGGCGTAATCCATGCTTCATGCTCCTATGTAGTCGCTTGCTTCAATCAAGCGTAAAGATGTCATTGACCTTCATCAAACATAGCCTCGTCTTGACGCCGCATCATGAAAGCGCATTAGGAGATTCTTTCATGGAACCAGGACAAATCGCAAAATTCAAGCAACAACTTTTGGCTCAGCGTGCCGATTTGCTGACTCAGCTAGCCACCCTGCGAGGAGGGAACATAAGCCGGGTCGAAGCTTCTGCCGCACATTTTGGCAATCGGGAACCCGATTCACGGGCTCAAGTGGAGACCGAGCGCGAGTTGGAGTTTGCCCTGGACACGCGTGAAAGTGCAGAGCTCGAGGTGGTGGACACCGCGCTGCATCGTATCGACGCAGGCGATTATGGAATCTGTACCGACTGCGGAATCGATATTCCGATTGCTCGGCTACAGGCTGCCCCTGAAACTCCGCTCTGCGTAAATTGCCAGACCAAACTAGAGAGCCTTCATCAGACCTGAACCGATTTCACCCCAACCGGGAAGAGGAGAGAACATCATGAATACCTACCACGCCATTGTCTGGTTGGATCGTACCGAAGCACATGTGGTCATGTTTGACCGTGAGCATATTGCAGCCCAGAAAATCAAATCACGCAGCACCCACAAGTCCACCGGTGGCCATGTGGGCTCCCATGGGGAGCGCCACGCTCGGGGTGAAGTGGCCAGCGCACGGGGCGGCCACACGCCAGGCGGTGGTCACAACAGTTCTGATCAAGCGTATTACCACGAGGTTGCCGAGGCCTTGCAGGGAGTCCATGAGATTCTGGTTACCGGTCCGGCACAGGCCAAAGAGGAGTTCAAGGCCCACTGCGCCCGCCACGACAAACAGATTGACCAGGCGATTGTTGGCGTGGTTCCCAGCGATCATCCCAGCGATGGTCAACTAGTAGCCATGGCCAGGCAGTATTTTTTGCGGCATGACAAGATGCAGGGTCAAGCCTGAGAAACAGTCGCCCTTATTTCTGCAACGGCGAAATCTTCTGATCGATAGCGCCAAAAATTGAATGGCCATCCCGGCCCTTCATCTCGATTCGTATGGTGTCACCAAATTTCATGTACTCGGTGATAGGCTGACCATCCAGGATCGTCTCGATAGCGCGTTTTTCAGCAATACAGCTATAGCCCTTGGGCCACTCCCTTTTGCCGTCAACTTCGACGCCACGGTTGCTGACTGTGCCTGAGCCGATGATTGACCCAGCACGGGCATTGCGTGTCTTGCAAAGGTGGGCAATCAACTGACCGAAGTGAAAGGTCATTTCCTCGCCGGCGTCACACATGCCAACGGTGCGGCCATTCCATGCGCTTTGCAACTTGAGGTGAAGCCGCCCACCCTCCCAGACATCACCCAGCTCATCGGGCGTCACAGCGACAGGGCTAAAGGCCGTGGCCGGCTTGCTTTGCAAAAAACCAAATCCTTTGGCAATTTCATCCGCAATCAGGTTACGCAAACTCACATCGTTGACCAGCATCAACAGGCGGACCGCTTCCAGCGCCTCATCAGCACTGCTGCCCATGGGCACGTCGCCGGTGACCACCGCAACTTCGGCTTCGAAATCAATGCCGTGCCCTTCACTGACGCACACCACATCGTCACATGGCCCAAGAAAGTCATCGCTGCCACCCTGATACATCAGTGGATCGACATAAAAACTTGCGGGCACCTCAGCCTTTCGCGACAGGCGGACCAATTCAACATGGTTGATAAAGGCCGAGCCGTCCACCCACTGATGCGCGCGCGGCAGAGGTGCCATGCATTGCTGTGGGTTGAATGCGAAGGCATGACGTGCCCGCCCCTGGTTCAGGCTGACATACAGGTCCTGCAGCTGGGGTGAAAGAAAGTTCCAGTCATCCAGAACCTGTTGCAAGTGATTTGCAATGCCGGTAGCGTAATGCGCCTGACTCAGGTCACGCGAAACAACCAGCAATTGCCCATCACGGGATCCGTCTTTGTACGTAGCAAGTTTCATTTGTTAAAAATTTGTTCTAAATTTTTTCGGAAAAATTTATCCGCGTGGGTAAACTGAGGCGACGCAGCGCTCAAGCTTCGATTGTCATGCAAAAAATCTCCCCAGAATTCTTACCCAGGTCAGTGATGTCGCTGGCAATGTTGGTATTGGGAATTCACCTTGTGTTGCTATGGCTGACACCCTTATTTGTAGTCCCTGAGCCGCCATCCAGGTTGACTGGCCCCTTGATCATTCGCGCGGTCAATCCAAATCGTTCAGACTCTCAGTTGGCAACAAGTTCTCCCCCCGCTGCAAAGGCTCCACCCGCCCCGCCCCGAGCACCCAAGTCACAGGCAGCAGAGTCCCCACAAGTCATGGCCTCAACCTTGACCACCTTGGATACACCGGTTCAAATTCCTGTTGAGCAGTCTGTGCCCCCTGAGGCGGAACCGACACCGGCCCAAAGTGTTGCTTCGAATCCTGACCAGGCTTCCCAAGCCGAGAACGTGCCAGAAGTGCCCGTGGCTCAAGCTGATGCGCCTGCCGCTCAACCAGCAACCTCAACCGGAAACCTGGCCTTGCCAGGCTCAACTCGGCTCAACTACACGATTACAGGCACTGTGCGCGGGGTCAATTACCATGCCGGCGGCGAACTTCTGTGGCGGCATGACGGCGCTCAATACGAGGCCCGACTGCAGATTGGCGCCTTCTTGCTGGGCACTCGTGTGCAATCCAGTCGAGGTCAGATCACCGATCAAGGCCTGAGACCAAAACGCTTCTCTGACAAGGTTCGCAGTGAGGTCGCCGCTCATTTTGTCTGGGAGCAAGGAAAGATTATCTTCAGCGCCAACAAACCCGAGGCCCCTCTGGAGCCTGGCGCACAGGATCAGCTGAGTGTTTTCATCCAACTGGCCAGCATGTTCGCCAGTCAACCGATGCAAGCCAGTACCGGCACCGTGATTGCAATGCAAGCCGTTGGAGCACGCGAGTCCGTGTCATGGCGTTTTGAAGTCAATGGCTTTGAACGCCTACAGTTGCCTGGCGGCGCGCTCGATGTACTCAAGATCACACGTTCACCCACCCGCCCCTACGATCTGAAAGCCGAGCTTTGGCTAGCCCCGGCTCTGGGCTGGCTGCCTGCCCGTATCAGGTTGTCCCAGGAAAATGGCGATTTTGTTGACCAGCAGTGGAGCGAGACCGAAGCGCCCTAGGATTGCATTTGGCCGCATTCTTCCTTTAAGTCAGCCTGCCTGCCGGTACCCTACCAAAGCGCTGTGGCGTTTTGATAACCATTGAAATTTGGATCAGCACCACCATGTAGGAATCAGTTAGACTGTAGACAAGTGATGGTGACTGCCATGCATACCCTGTACGACTCCGATTTCTTTTCTGTGACCCACATGATGGCTTCCAGCCAGGAAGCCTCGGAGCATGAGGCTGCCCCGGATCAGGAGCAACCAACCCTGGTCCGACATGGTTTTGAGATCGTTGACAAACGTTCTGGCAAAGAGGTCTATCTGGACGGCTCTTGGGCAGAGATGTTTCAGCAGCGCATCATTGAATGGCAACGTAATACGCCCAGCGAAGAAGAAGTCGAGAGCACTCTGGCCCAGTATGCCGAGCTCGCGCATACGCCTGTGCTGGTGCACTGAATCTGGCCTAGCCTGATCTACCGTACAGCCACTGGTATAGCGGCCCCTGCAACACCATCACGGCAACCAGACGACATACCTGATAAGCGGTCACCACCGGCGCACCCAATTGCAACACCTTGGCCGTAATGGCCATCTCTGCAATCCCCCCCGGGGCGGTGCCCAGGATCATCGTCGCCAGCGGCAATCCGGTGCCCAGGGACAACGCCCAGGCGAACGCTGCACTCAGCCCGATCAGACCGACGGTGCCCAGCGCCACTGACATCAGCCAGCTCGGGGCAGTGTGCACAAATGCGGGCGTGAATCGCACACCTAGGCTGACACCGATCACCAATTGCGCGATGTTGGACAGATCCTTCGGGACAGCTGACAACTCAAGGCCGCTGACGGTCAGCGCCATGGATGTCAGCAGAGCCCCCATGAACCATGGATTGGGGCCATCCAAGCTGTGCAAAATCCAGGCCCCCAAACAGGCGGCCAACACAAGCCACACCAAGCCAAGCCATCTGACCTCCAGGTTGCTCACTGCTTGCGATAAATCCAGTCCGTGCACCCCACTCCATTGCAGGCCAAACGGGATCAGAATCGTCACAATCAGCACACGCATGCTATGCGCTGCGGCCACCAGATCCGTGCGGCCCATAGCCCGCTCAGCCAGCAGGGTCATTTCAGATGCTGCGCCAATGCCGCCTGCAAAGTAGCTGGTTGATCGATTGAAGCCGGCTAGCCGATGCGCATAGCTGTGATGCAACCAGACCCCAAAAAGCAGGCCAAGCACAATGGTCCAGCCGATGCCCAGCACAATCGCCCACCACTGGCGGGCAACCAGCACTGCCATTTCGGGAGAAAAGTACAAGCCCAGCGCGATGCCGATCGTGGCCTGCGCAGCGCACCGTAGCGGCAACCAACTCTCGGTCGGGGCTCGCAACATGGAGGCTGCCGCCGTCACCAGCAAGGGGCCGATCATCCATGGCAAAGGGGTTTGTAACCAGACACAAAGTTCGGCGCCGGCCAAGGCCATCAGGAGCGTGATTACAAGCCGCAGGGGATAATTTGAAAACATAGAAAAATTCAAGGAAGGCCGAGTATCGCAGCATGAACCGATCGTTTAAGACCCAGGCACTGCCATGGATGCTTGTCGGATTGCTGCTCTCGGGCTGTGCCACCAACGCTGGTCCCACACTGAGCCTTCAAGACCGCCTCGCAGCGGTACTCCCGGCAGATGCCCTGTTGCTGGGCGAACAGCATGACGCCCCCGATCACCACCGGCTGCAAACCGAGGTCGTGTCGCTTCTGGCCTCACGGCGGCAGTTGGCGGCACTGATCCTCGAAATGGCTGACCAGGGGAGTCACACCCGCAAATTGCCCACCTCGGCCAGTGAGACGCAAGTCAAGGCTGCACTTAACTGGTCTGAGACGGCTTGGCCATGGCCGTCCTATTCGGGCGCTGTGATGGCCGCCGTTCGATCGGGTGTTCCGGTCCTGGGTGCCAACCTGCCGCGCTCGCAGATGCGAGAAAAAATGAATGATTCCCGACTGGATGCCCTGCTGCCCCAGCAGGCGCTAATGGTTCAACGGGAAAGGGTGCGCACTGGACACTGTGATAGCTTGCCGCCCGAACGGATCGGACCCATGGTCAGAATTCAAATTGCCCGGGATCTCAGCATGGCACAAACCATTCAATCGGCGCTCCGCCCACAAATGACCGTTGTCCTGCTGGCAGGGCGCGGTCATGTGGATCGGTCGGTAGGAATTCCACTGCATTTGCCGGCCTCACTCTCACTCAAGGCCATCAGTTTGGGGGAGCCTTCAGCGCAAGAGAACGGTTCTGAGATAACGCCCCATTGGGATGCGGTGTGGCCGGCTGCTGCAGGCCCGTCAATCGACTACTGCGCACAATTCAAACTCAGCCCCGCGCGCTAGCGATTTGCGCACAGGGAACTTCAGCGTCCAGAGCGACCTAATCAGCGTTCATACCCACCCGCTTGATCAACTTGCTCCAGCGCTCGGATTCGGCCCGGATGTGTGCGGCAAATTGTTCCGGCGTGCCGCCTCCCAGTTCGTTTCCTTGCCCCAGCATCTGAGCCTTGATGGCAGGGTCAGTCAATGCCTGATTGGTGATTTGATTGAGTCGCTCAATGATGGCAGCCGGGGTGCCTGCGGGCGCCACAAAGCCCTGCCAGTTGCTGATCTCGAATCCCTTGTAACCCAGCTCCTCCATGGTCGGCACATCAGGGAACAGTGGGGAGCGCTTCAAACTGGTCACCGCTAGGGCCCGCAATTTACCAGCACGCAAATTGGCTGAGGCCGAGTACATCTGCTCAAACATCATGTCCACCTGTCCGGCCATCAAGTCGATCGTTGCCGGGGCACCACCCCGGTAAGGAATGTTTGTAATGAACAAGCCGGCCTTTTCCTTGAACAGTTCACCCGCCAGATGATGGGACCCCCCTGTGCCACCGTTGGCATACGTCAGATGGCCTGGCCTGGCTTTAGCCGCCACGACAATGTCTTTCACGCTTTTGAAAGGAGAATCGGGCCGGACCATCAGCATGAGTGGGCCACGCTCGATGAGGCAGATCGGCGACAGATCCTTCAGCGGATTGAAATTGACTTTCTTGAACAGGGTGGGATTAACCGACAAGGGGGCAAAGTTACCCATGCCAATGGTGTAGCCGTCCGGCTTGGCGCGGGCCACGGCCTCGGTGCCAATGTTGCCTCCAGCGCCCCCCTTGTTTTCTATCACGATCGGTACGCCCAAGGCGCTGCTCATGAAGCGACCAAACTGGCGTGAGCGCTGATCGGCATTGCCCCCGGCCGGGTAAGGCACGATGATGGTGATGGGCTTGCTGGGGTACTTATCCTGGGCGTTGACCAGTCCAGGCACTGCCATCGCAGAGGCCAGTTGCAATAGTGATCGGCGTTTCATGAGAGACTTTCAATCAATAATTTGAATATCGCGCGATTTTGCACCAATCCTCTCGACCTGAAACATCCGGGCCCACCCCTATGAAACTGCTTTTTGTTGCCGACCCGCTGGAATCCTTCAAGCCCTACAAGGACAGCACTTTCACCATGATGCGTGAGGCCCAACGCCGTGGCCATCAAATTGTTGCCTGCGAACCACGGCATCTGATCTGGCGGGCTGAGACCGGGGTACAGGCCCAGGCAAGACCGATCCAATTGACCGGTGATGAAAAGAACTGGTTTGAGCTGGTAACGACGCCCTCCAGCCCGTGCATAACTGCCTTGCGCGAGTTTGATGCCGTGCTCATGCGCAAGGATCCGCCGTTTGACAGCGAATATTTTTATGCCACCCACTTGCTGGAACAGGCGGAACGGGAAGGCGCAAAAGTATTCAACAAGCCTCGCGCCCTGCGCGATCACCCGGAAAAACTCTCATTACTTGAATTTTCACAATACGCTGCCCCCACTCTGGTCACCCGTGACGAACAAGCCATTCGAGACTTTCATGCCGAGCACCAGGACATCATCCTGAAGCCGCTAGATGGCATGGGCGGCATGGGTATTTTCAGGGTCAGGGGCGACGGCCTCAATCTGGGCGTTATCACCGAAACCCTCAACCGTCATGGCGCGCAGACCGTGATGGTGCAGAGGTTTCTGCCGGCCATCCGCGAGGGTGACAAGCGCATTTTGCTGATTGCTGGCCAGCCTGTTCCATTTTGTCTGGCCCGTATTCCACAGGGCACCGAAGTGCGCGGCAATCTGGCCGCCGGCGGTGTGGGCGCTGCCCGTGCGCTAAGCCCGCGCGATCTTGAAATTGCCCAGGCTATTGGTCCGGTTCTGGCCTCGCGGGGCTTGCTGTTGATCGGTCTCGATGTGATTGGCGAACATGTCACCGAAATCAATGTCACCAGCCCCACCTGTTTTCGGGAAATCATGGATCAGACCGGCTTTGATGTCGCCGCCATGTTTGTCGAGGCCCTGGAAAAGGCCGTGACCAGCTGAAACTGCTGGAGCCGGGCCAACCTCAAGCTGACGTTTCACCCCGATTTTTTCTTATGACACATCGCCCCTTGGCGGGCAATTGATCTGAACCCGCGCTAGGGATTCACCGTCCATGGCTTTGACAAGTTCAAGCTTCAGGCGCGTCAGCTCGGTCGCCGAGACATGCCGCTCCAATTCGATTTCCACCTCCAGTCCAGTGTCCAGGTAGTGCAATCGGATGGCCGCAGGCTGACCCAGCACCTGCTGCGCCAGCGCTTGCACCTTGGTGCGCGGGGGCAAGGCCAACACGCGCTCCAGTTGCCTTACCGAGCCGGGATCAATATGGACGGTGCATTCGGCCACCCGGTGGCTGTTTTTAACCCGGGCTGAAATGACCTCGGCAATATAGTGCCCCTCTGACACGCTCAGGTGTGAATCCACCTCGACATGCATGTCAATGACCGCCCAATCTCCCATGCGACGGGTGCGCAGGCCATGCAGATCGCGTACGCCGTCGACAGCAAGAATGGTTTTTCGAATTCGCTCGATCTGATCGGGATCCAGCGCATGGTCGGTCAGGCCATGAAAGGCGTCCACCGAAAAGGTCCAACCCGACTTGACAATCATGAAGCCCACGATGATGGCTGCCACCGCGTCCATGCTGTGGTAACCCAAGAGGTTGGCCCCTATGCCCACCGCCACCACCAACGAGGAGGCCGCGTCCGCGCGGGCGTGCCAGGCATTGGCAATCAACATGGAGGATTTGAGTTGCTCGCCCACATGTCTCATATAACGAAACAGAATTTCCTTGGCCACCAGGGTCAGCACAGCCGTTGCCAGCGCTACAGGATGGACCGCGTCCATGGCCTCACCCGCATGAAGCTTCAAGCCAGCTGACCACAGCAACCCGATGCCTGTGGCGATCAGGATCAGCCCTACCGCCAGCGAGGCTGCTGTTTCGAACCGTGCGTGGCCATACTGATGGGTGTCGTCAGCCTCGCGGTGAGACTGATCCGCCGCCCAAAGTACCACCGCATCAGCGACCAGGTCTGACAGGGAATGAAACCCGTCGGCGATCAGCGCCTGCGAACGCGCAAACCAGCCAATCACCACCTGCGCCAGCGCCAACATCAAATTGACCCATACGCTCAGCCAGGTTGAACGCAAAGCCAGCCGCTGCTCCTCATGGCTGCGCTTCATGCCAAATCCTCCGGATTGGCGCAATGCCGACATAAGCAGGCCAATCCCTGCGCCTGAGGTGGAATCCGTTTCAGCAAGTTGGCGTTAAAACGAAACCGGGTACACCAGCAAGGTGCCTGCTTGACGCCGGTGCTGCGCTCGATCTCGAGGGCGCAGGCGTTTGGCTGGCCGCATAAGGGACAGAGAGTGGGGTCGATCTCACTGGCTAGCTCGTCCATTCGACAAGTCTAGCGTCAATCAGGCACTTGCGGCCCAGCCGGGGCGAATGACTGAATTAGACTTGCCTCATTCTTTTCCCCAGTTTGCCCTTGACTACCTTATTTCCCTCCATACCACGCGCCTTGGTGAGCTTGCTCATCGCAATCGCACTGGTCCATGCCATGATTGGTTGGAGCGTCGGGCTGACTGGGGATGAAGCGCATTACGCCCTGTATGCAGCCCACCCCGCACTGAGCTACTACGATCACCCGCCTCTGGTCGGCTGGTCACAGTGGCCGCTGGTCCAACTGGGCGTGTCTGATGGGACATTGCGCCTGTTGCCCAATGCGCTGTGGCTGGCCACCGCCTTGCTGATTTATCACATTGCCATTCGTTTGCATCTAAGGTCTGCACCTCTTTCTGATCCATCGCAGATCACATCAAGTGGTAGCTGGGCATTGTTGGCCTTCTGTCTGGCCCCATTGCCCCACGTTCTGGGACTGGGCTTGCTGCCCGACACCCTCCTGATGTTTTTTACCGCGGCATTGATGCTGCAAACCTTGCGTCTGCTTGAACCCGTTCACGCCTCTGAGCTGCGCCAGTGGTTACTGCTGGGGGTCCTGCTGGGGCTGGCAGGACTTGCCAAATACACCGCCTTGTTTGCAGCAATTCCCGTCGCAGTCTGTTTGCTGTTAGCCCATGGCGCGCGTCTATTGCGGCACTATGCGCCTTGGCTGGCCATGTTCCTGGCCATGGTCATGGTGTTGCCAGTGTTCCTGTGGAATGCCAGCAACCACTGGATTTCCTTCAGCTACCAGCTCCAGCATGGGGCCGGTAGCCATTGGCAAGTCAGCCATTTGGCTACATTCATGCTTGTCCAGCTCATGCTTTATCCGCTTTTGCTGTGGGGCGCATTGGCGGCGATCCGACAGATACGCATCATTGAGCAAGCGGCACGCTGGCTGACCACGTTTGCCTTGTTGCCTTTTGGGGTGTTGGCCTATTTGTCCGGGGGTGGCTCCAGCCTGCCCCACTGGACTGCGCCGGCCTGGGTCGCGCTGGCGCCCTTTGCCGGCCTGGGACTGAGCAGGCTATGGGCTGGCGGTCAGCGCTGGCTGATCTGGCTCCTCGCTGGCTTGCAGGCCACCTTTTCCTTGGGCTTGTTTTTGTTGATTCTGAGTGCCGGGCCCACCCAACTTCGTAGTGATGACCGTCAACCCGAGACATTCAACCCTTTTACCGACTTTTACGGCTGGGACCGGGCGGGACAACACGCCCTGGCTTTGGCTAAAAAAACCGGAGAGACACGTCTGGTGGTGCAGAACTGGACCCTGGCGAGCCGGCTTGCCTGGTATGCCCGGCCTCTGACCGTGCATGTCATCGCCCCCGGGTTTGATCAGTTTTCAATATGGTCCGGCCCTCTGGCAAGTGGTGCCAACGCACTGTTGCTGGATTGGTCGCAGATGGCTTACCAACAGCCGGTCGGTAGCGGCCAATTTGAGCGCTGCGAAAAACTAGACACGCTGAAGGTTGAACGCGCTGGTCGGCCCATTGCGCACTTCAGCTTTTACCTTTGCACCAACTGGGGGGGTCAACCCCAACCGAGACGATCCGGCTAGCCTTGACGCCTAGAATCAAGCGACAGCTACTTTGCATTCATGTCAGCCTCCTCACTCTCCTCGCACTCCCCGCCCGCCATCAGGCCCATTCACTGGGTTACGCCGGCCGTACTCCTTATGCTCTCCTTGCCACTTTGGCTAAGGTGGTATGAGCCCGGGCTTTTCTACGCGCTCAACCGCTACCTGGGTCTGCTGCCTGATCTGACCTGGACTCTGCTGTCCCTGCTGGGCACCGGGTGGGCTATTTTTGCTTTCAGCTCACCGGCCCTGTGGCATCAGCCGCGCCTCATCATGAGCTGGCTATGTGCCGCGCCTCTGGCAGGCCTGGCCACTCGCAGCGGCAAAAGTTTCTTCTTCAGCCCAAGACCTCTGGAGGCACTTGGCCCTGAGGGCATTCGTGTCATTGGTGAGCCGCTTTATGTGGCAGCCATGCCCTCTGGCCACACCATCACGGCTTTTGCTGGGGCAGCAGCCATTTACTTTTCGCTGGCACCCGAAACACGGCGACGTCACCTTTGGTTATTTGGTTTGGCACTGGGCGTGGCCCTGTCGCGGGTGGCGGTTGGCGCTCACTGGCCGGCCGATGTCGCCGTTGGTGCCGCGCTCGGGCTCTGGTGCGGCCTCTCAGGCGCCTGGTTGAGCCACAAGTTGCCCGGGCGCTGGCAACAGGTCGACAGCTGGCTTACCCGTGCCCTGGCTTTGCTGGGCTTCTACAGCGCCTATGTCCTGCTCAGCGACGAAATGGGCTTTGTCCAAAACCTGCCTTTCCAGTACCTGCTGGCGGCCTTTCTGGGTGCTAATTTGCTTGTCTTTGCACGCCGGAGCTGGTCACGAAATTCTGTCTCTTAACCCAAGGAATCCATCATGCTGCTTTATGACCTGGTGAATGCGCGTGGCGCCCATTTCAGTCCCAACTCCTGGCGTGTGCGCATGGCGCTGGCGCACAAGCAAATTGGTTATCAGGTCGAGGACCTGCACTTTGGGCAGATCGAAAGCATCAACCCCGGAGGGGAACGCTTGACGATTCCAACCATCGAACATGAAGGCCAGCGGGTCACAGACAGTTGGGCCATTGTCCAGTATCTGGATCAAACCTTTGCAGATCAGCCAGCGCTGATTGGCTCAGGCTCTGCAGCACAGGTTCTGCGCTTTTTTCAGTACTGGGTGCAGACCACGGTGCACGCCGGCATCATTCGTCTGATCCTGCGCGACCTGCATGACAGTCTGCATCCGGATGATCACGCCTATTTTCGTGCGTCTCGCGAAAAACAGTTTCGCAAGACTCTGGAAGAGGTCCAGGCCGGTCGCGATGACCGCGTCGGTGCCTTTCGAGAGTCGTTGCGCCCGATGCGCATGAAATTGCAAGAGAGTCCTTTTGTCGGCGGCGAGGTCCCAAGCTATGCTGACTACCTGGCTTTTGGTGGATTTCAATGGGCCCGCCTGAGCAGCTCCTACCCGCTGCTGGCAGAAGATGACCCGGTCTATGCCTGGCGGGAGCGCTGCCTGGACCTATTCAACGGCCTAGCGCGCCAAGAACCTGCGGCCAACTGACTTGGCCACAGCCTCCCGCAATTGGATCGAGCCAATTGTTGACTGAATGATTTGATCCAGATCGTCAAATTTCCAATCTTGATTGCCGTGAAATTACCGCGCTCGATAGGATGCCCGCATGACTTTGCGCACGCATGGCCCTCTCGATCTGCGTCTGGTAATCGATCCGGATTCGCTGGGTTTTGACAATACCTCCGAACTGGCGCAAGAGTTGCTGCCATGGGTGGGTCAAGAACGTGCCGAGAAAGCGGCCCGTTTCGGGCTGGCGCTGGATCAACCCGACTATCACCTGTTTGTACTGGGTGAACTTGGGAGTGGCCGCACCACCTTGCTCAGTCAACTAATGCTTGAAATGGCGTCTGGCAGACCGGTTCCGCCAGACTTGTGCTACCTGCACAATTTTGACGCGCCCGAACGGCCCCTGGCGCTGCGACTGCCCGCTGGCCAGGGCCGATTGCTGCGGCAGCAGATGTCTGAGCTTGCCAAAGACCTGCAGACTGAAATACCACGGCGACTGGCCAGCCAGGATTTCAAGACCCAGAGTGAGCGCATCCAGCGCACTTTCAAGACCCAGGAAACCGAGGCCTATGCCGAGTTGTCAGCGTTTGCTGAAGCACGTCATTTCAGTCTGCACCGCGACAGCGGCAACCTGATTCTGACTCTGCGTGATGCGCAGGGTCAGCCTATGACCGAAAAGGCGACCCTGAAGTTAAGCAAGGTCCAACGGGAGGAAATCGACATTGCCGAGGAGGAGCTGCGCAATGCGATTCATCGGTACATTGAAAAAATGCGACCGCTGGAGCGAGACAACAACCAACGCCTGAGCCACCTGCAACAGCAATTGGTCAAGCCGATGCTGGAAGGTGCCATGCAATCGATACGCAGCAGTCTGCGCAAGCAGATCAAGGATGCGGTCAAGTTAGGCAACTATCTGGACCAGGTGCAACGCGATCTGCTGGATAACCTGGACTTGTTCCAGACTCCTGAATCAGATGAGGACACCCACCAGGCGATGCTCAGCCTGGTCTTGTCCAGATTACGGGTGAATCTGGTGGTGGATAACAGCAGCCTGGAGAGCGCTCCAGTGATCGTGGAAGACAACCCCTTGTCACGCACCCTGTTTGGCAACATCGAGTACCAGTATGAAGACGAGGCCCTGGTCACCGATTTCAGCCGGATCCGTGCGGGCAGCCTGTTGCGTGCACATGGGGGCTATCTCATGCTGCACTTGCGCGATCTGATGGCCGACGAATTGGTGGGAGAAAAATTGCGCCGCTTTTTGCGCAACAACCGACTGCAAATTGAAGAGCCTGGCCTGCCGATGCAACCCATCACAGCCGTCTCGCTGGTGCCAGAGCCAGTGGACGTGGAAGTCAAGATTGTGTTGATAGCCTCGATCGAGCAGTATTACGCACTGCAGGCCAGCGACCCGGAATTTGTCCGTCATTTTCGGGTCAAGGTGGATTTTGCCGAAAGTGTGCCGGACCACCCCAAAGTGCGACATGCTTCGGCCATTTTGATCGCTCATACCTGCATTCGTCTGGGTTTGCCACATTGCTCTGCAGGTGCGGTGGCCCGGCTGCTTGAGCAGGCACACCGAGAAGTGGATGACCAGACTCGGCAGAGCGTGGTCTTTGCCGATACCGAGGCCTTGTTGATCGAAAGCGCGGCTTTATGCCGCGCGCGATCGGCAACCCGGATTGAGGCCATTGATGTCGAATCTGCCTTGCAGGCCCGAAATTACCGGCATAACTACCCCGAACAGCGCTTGATTGAAAGCGTTGTCGATGGCGAGCGCCTGATAGCTGTGACGGGTATGCGGGTGGGTCAGCTCAACAACCTGACCCAGGTTGACCTGGGTGACCACCGCTTTGGTTTTCCGGTTCGGGTCAGCGCGCGCACCACTGCCGGCGAGGAAGGGGTGCTCAATATTGAGCGTGAAGTTGAAATGACCGGCCCGATCCATGACAAGGGCATCTTCATTTTGCAGAGCTACCTGTCTGCCCTCTTCGGGCATATGGCTCCGCTTGCGCTGACTGCCGCAATCACTTTTGAGCAAGAGTATGAGGGACTGGAGGGCGACTCTGCCTCCTGTTCCGAATTTCTGGTGCTGCTGTCCTGTCTGGCTGGTTTGCCCCTAAGGCAGGATATTGCGGTCAGCGGAGCACTCAACCAACATGGTGAAATCCTGCCAGTGGGTGCCATCAACGAAAAGGTCCACGGCTGGTTTCGTCTTTGCCAGGCGCTTGGTCTCAGTGGCCAGCAAGGGGTTCTGATTCCGCGCCGAAATTTGCGCCATCTGATGCTCGACCATGCGCTGATCGCTGCGGTGAAAGACGGGCTATTTCATATCCATACCGCCGAGCATTTCAGTGAAGCCCTGGAGCTGCTGACCGGAACACCTTCGGGATGGACACCGGCAGGTGGAACTTTTGAAGAGGAGTCGGTCCTTGGACGGGCCCAAAAGACGCTTAAGGCCTACCGGCAAGCCTGTCAGGCAGCCGCTAGCGAGCGCTCGCAGCCTACTCCCTCACGCCTGAAACGGTCGCGCTGATCAGCCTCTTAGCACTATCGACCTTCAGATTTCCAGTGCATGCCGCAAGAAGCCAACGCAGCTCGGTTCAGTGCAACCCTGTCAAAGCCGAATCGGCGCCTAGGCGCGGGCACCAAAAATGGCTGTACCCACCCGCACCATGGTGCTGCCGGCATGAATGGCAGCCTCCAGATCGGCCGTCATGCCCATGGACAAGGTATCAAGCTGAAGTCCGCCTGCATTGAGTTGGTCAAACAGGTCTCGTGCCTTGGCAAAGACTGATCGCGCCGCCTCAAAGTCGGGCGCAGGTTCCGGGATGCACATCAGGCCGCGTAGGCGCAAGTGCTTGAGCTGGCTGACTTGCGCAGCAAGTTCTGGCAACTGTTCGGGCCTGACCCCCGATTTGTTAGGGCCCCCATCGACATTAACCTGCAAACACACCTGTAACGGTGGCAGATGCGTGGGCCGCTGCTGTTCAAGCCGCTGGGCAATCTTGAACCGGTCAACCGTCTGGACCCAGTCAAAATGCTCGGCCACCAGGCGCGACTTGTTGCTTTGCACCGGGCCGATGCAATGCCACTCCAGCCCCAGGGCGGACAAGGCCGAAATCTTTTCAACGCCTTCCTGAATATAGTTTTCTGCAAAAGCTTGCTGGCCAGCACGATGCGCCAGGGCGATCAACTCTGGCGCCACGGTCTTGCTCACAGCCAGCAGTCGCACCTCTTCGGGTCTTCGTCCAGCCTGTTGACATGCATCAAGAATACGCGCCCGGACAATTTGGAGATTGGCTTCGATCGTCGTCATAATGCTCCAAGCGTATCAAACTGCTCAACTGACGTACAAGCTGTGGACATTACCCAACTGCTGGCATTCAGTGTCAAGAACAAGGCATCTGACCTGCATCTTTCCTCCGGGCTGCCGCCCATGATCAGGGTCCACGGCGACGTCCGCCGCCTGAATCTCGAGCCGATGGAGCACAAGCAGGTTCATGCCATGGTGTACGACATCATGAATGATTCACAGCGCAAGCATTTTGAAGAATTCCTGGAGATAGATTTTTCTTTTGAGATCGATGGCCTGGCCCGTTTTCGTGTCAACGCCTTTAATCAGCAGCGTGGCGCAGGCGCCGTCTTTCGAACCATCCCCAGCAAAATCCTCTCGCTAGAGCAACTCAATGCGCCCAAGATATTTGCCGATCTGGCGCTCAAGCCGCGTGGCCTGGTCCTGGTCACCGGCCCGACTGGGTCGGGCAAGTCCACTACCCTGGCTGCCATGATCAACCACCTCAACGAGAACGAATACGGTCATATTCTGACGGTGGAAGACCCAATCGAGTTTGTCCATCAGTCCAAAAAATGCCTGATCAACCAGCGTGAAGTCGGTCCCCACACCCACAGCTTTGCCAACGCCCTCCGATCAGCCTTGCGCGAAGATCCCGATTGCATTCTGGTCGGTGAAATGCGTGACCTGGAAACCATTCGGCTTGCCATGACCGCTGCCGAAACCGGCCACCTGGTCTTTGGCACGCTGCATACCTCCAGCGCCGCCAAGACCATTGACCGGATCATCGATGTGTTTCCCGCTGAAGAAAAGGAAATGGTCCGCGCCATGCTGTCTGAATCCCTGCAGGCAGTGATTTCGCAAACTTTGTGCAAGGTCAAGGATGGCAGCGGTCGGGTGGCTGCGCATGAAATCATGATTGGCACACCGGCTATCCGCAACCTGATCCGTGAGGCCAAGGTGGCCCAGATGTACTCCTCCATCCAGACCGGCAGCAGCGTGGGAATGCAGACACTTGATCAAAACCTAACAGAACTGGTGCGTCGCAACATCATCAGCCCCGCCGAGGCACGCAGCAAGGCCAAGATCCCGGAGAACTTCCCGCTTTAACCACCGGCTGGGTGAGCCCGGTTCGACCGGTAACCCACCCTCAACCCAGTGGGCAAAGCCATGAACGACTGATTTGGTAGAGGAGTGACTTATGGAACGCGATCAAGCCACCAAATTCATCCATGACCTGCTGACTGCATTGGTCAGTCGCAACGGAAGCGATCTCTTTATCACTGCCGATTTTCCTCCGGCTATGAAATTTGACGGCAAGATCACCAAGGTTTCGCAGCAGGCCCTTACCGCCGCTCATACCCTCGCTCTGGCGCGCTCGATCATGAATGACAAGCAGGCCGCCGAGTTCGAGCGCACCAAGGAATGCAACTTTGCCATTTCGCCTGGCTCGATCGGACGCTTTCGTGCCAATGCCTTTGTGCAACAGGGCAAGGTTGGATTGGTCTTGCGCGTCATCCCCACCAGCCTGCCGACGCTGGACGGCCTGGGCATGCCCCCAGCGCTCAAGGATGTTTCCATGGCTAAGCGTGGGCTGTGCATCCTGGTGGGCGCCACCGGCTCGGGCAAGTCCACCACCCTGGCTGCCATGGTCGACTGGCGCAATGAAAACTCTCAGGGGCACATCATCACCATTGAGGATCCGATCGAATTTGTTCATCCGCACAAAAACTGCGTAGTCACCCAAAGGGAAGTCGGCCTGGATACCGACAACTGGGAAATAGCCCTTAAAAATACCCTACGTCAAGCTCCCGATGTGATCCTGATGGGTGAGATTCGGGACCGCGAAACCATGGAACACGCCGTTGCCTTTGCCGAGACTGGCCATTTGTGCCTGGCCACCTTGCACGCCAACAGTGCCAACCAGGCCCTGGACCGTATCGTCAACTTCTTTCCCGAGGAACGCCGCGCCCAGTTGCTAATGGACCTGTCGCTCAACCTGCGAGCCCTGATCTCGCAAAGGCTGGTCCCCAAGCAAAGTGGCAAGGGCCGCTTTGCGGCCGTCGAAATATTGCTCAACACACCCCTGGTAGCCGATCTGATCTTCAAGGGAGAAGTTGCCGAGATCAAGGAGCTGATGAAACGCAGTCGCGAACTGGGCATGCAGACCTTTGATCAGGCCTTGTTCGATGCTTTTGAGAGCTCTCAGATTTCCTACGAAGACGCACTGCGCAATGCCGACTCTCTCAATGATTTGCGGCTGCAGATTAAGCTCAATAGCCAGCGGGCCAAAGGCATGTCGCTGGAATCCGACACCTCAGGTCTGGCCATCGTCTAAAGCGGCTGTTGCGGCCAAACTTGGCTACATGAGGCCGCCCCCGGCCACAATCGGCCGAGATCGGACCCTCCAGCCACGAACGTCTTTATAAGACAGCCGAAGACTGTAGGATAGGGCCGGAATATCCGTATTGGCCAACAAATACAAGTTGGCTGCAAAATTCCCCCGATTCACTTCAGAAAAACCATGAGCAACATCACCTCCAAAAGCTATGACGCCACCCCGGCCCGCAAGGTCGCCTTTCTTGGCCTGGGCGTCATGGGCTACCCCATGGCCGGTCACCTGGCTCGTGCCGGTCACGCCGTCACCGTCTACAACCGCTCCGAGTCAAAGGCTAAAGCCTGGGTGGACGAGTTTGGTGGCCGTTACGCTGTCACCCCACGCGAGGCAGTTGCCGATGCCGATATCGTGTTCGCCTGTGTTGGCAATGACGACGATTTGCGCAGCATTGTGCTGGGCAACAGCCCTGCTGACGATGGCGCCATGGCTGGCATGAAGGCAGGGGCCATCTTCTGCGACCATACGACCGCGTCAGCCGAAGTGGCACGTGAGCTTTATGCCCATGCACACAAGAAAGGGCTGTACTTCGTGGATGCCCCAGTCTCTGGCGGCCAGGCAGGCGCGCAAAACGGCGTCCTCACTGTGATGTGTGGCGGCGATCAAAGCGCATTTGATGCGGCCAAGCCAGTCGCCATGGCTTTTGCACGTGCTTTCACCCGTATTGGCGAGAGCGGATCTGGACAACTGGCCAAGATGGTCAATCAAGTCTGTTGCATTGGCGTGATTCAGGGTTTGGCCGAGGGTGTGGCCTTTGGCCAGCGCGCCGGGCTCGACATGAACCTTGTTCTGGATGTAATTGGCAAGGGCGCCGCCCAAAGCTGGCAGATGGATAACCGTGGCAAGACCATGGTGGCCGACCAGTTCGATTTTGGATTTGCCGTGGACTGGATGCGCAAGGATCTGGGCCTGGTCCTGCAAGAGGCCCGCCGCAATGGTGCCACCATGCCTGTCACTGCGCTGGTCGACCAGTTTTACGCCGATGTGCAGGGGATGGGCGGCCAGCGTTGGGATACCTCCAGCCTGATCAAGCGCCTGAAATAAACAAGGGCGCTGGTGCGCCCTTGTTTATGCTTGTTCGTTTGCACGCCTTCTGCCCCCGATACGAGGCGCGACGTGCTTGATTTATCTACTTTTTCGACTCAGGCTTGTCCTTTTCAGGTTGTTTGGGCAGCAGGCGCTGCAATTCTTCTTCACTGATGATCTCAAATACCCGCACCACTTTTTTTACACTGCTGATTCCACGGGCGATATCGGTGGCTCGATTGGCCTCACGCTGGGTGACTCGACCCATCAGGTACACCGTGCCCCGTTCAGTCACTACCTTGTAAGCGTTGGCAAAAATATCCTGCGCGTCCACCAGCGCAGCCTTTACCCGGCCGGTAATGAGGGTGTCGCTGGAGCGCTCGCTCAGAGAGGATGTGTTCATGACGCCCAACTCATTGACCACCAGCTTCACATTCTCGACTCTTCCAACGAGTTGCTGCACTGCAGCCTTGTCACGCTCATTGGGCACTTCACCGGTGACCAGTGCCTGGCGGTTGTAGCTGGTGATATTGACATGGACCCGGTCACCCAGGTTGTCCCTGATGAATTGCGCTGCGCGCAATTCAATACGCTCGTCTTCCAGCTGAATGCCCGAGGTGCGGCGATCCACCGCCACCAGCGAGCCCACCACCGCCCCGCCAAACATCACAGGCGCGCAGGCGCTCAGACTAGCGGTCAGCGCTATAAGCAAGGCAAATTTACGGATTTTTAATTTCATGTCGAAGCTTCCTGATCTCCAAGCAATTGGGCGTCAACCGCGTCACAGATGCAGTGCAAGGCAAGAATATGCACCTCCTGAATCCGTGCAGTGCGGTCACTTGCCACACAAATATGTACATCGGTGTCGCGCAGGGCGCGGCTCATCTTGCCACCGTCACGACCGCTCAAACCCACCACCACCATCTCACGTTCATGGGCGGCCTCAATCGCTGCCAGTACATTGGCCGAGTTCCCGCTGGTTGAGATGGCCAACAGCACATCGCCAGGCTGACCCAGCGCACGGACTTGACGCGAAAACACCGAGTTGAAATCGTAATCATTGGCCACTGCCGTAAGGATCGAGCTGTCGGTGGTGAGTGCTATAGCGCCGAGTTCGGGGCGCTCACGCTCAAATCGACCTACAAACTCTGCCGCGAAGTGCTGGGCGTCGGCGGCTGAACCGCCATTGCCACACGCCAACACCTTGTTACCACCGGTTACACAGGCCAGCACGGCCTGAACCGCTGCTGCAATCGGCGCTACCAGTATCTCGGCCATCTGGTACTTGAGGTCGGCACTATCAATGAAATGCTGTTGAATACGTTGTTCGAGCATGGGTTGCAATCATAACCGCCGTCTTGACTTTTTAACTTGCACTTTCAGTACAGAGTTGTTTCATTCAGCGTCGAACGCACCTTTAATCCACTGCAGCTCGGTTTCTCCCAGGCTCACCACATCAAAGCGGCACGGGGGAAAGGTGCCTCGTTGCATCAGGTAATGGCGTGCGGCCAGCACAATGCGTTGCTGCTTGCCCCGGCTGATGCTGGCTGCAGCACCGCCGTAAGTGGCGCTGGACCGCTTGCGTACTTCGACGAAAACCACGGTGCCGCCCGGCTCACGCATGATCAAATCGATCTCTCCGCCGCCGCGCCCAGGCGTCCGATAATTACGATCCAGCAACCGAAGTCCGGCTTTCTGCAGATGTTGCAACGCGGCTGCTTCAGCGGCGTCTCCGGTCTGCTTGCTGGTTTTTTTGGGGAATTCCATTGAATGCTTCTTTCGCCACTGCCCTGAAAGCTGCCCATGATGCTGCTGCTGCACAGCATTATCCGCAGGGCGCTCTGTATGTGGTGGCCACACCCATTGGTAATCTGGCTGACATTACACTGCGCGCCTTGCATGTTTTGCAACTGGTGGATGCACTGGCCTGTGAAGACACCCGTCACACCCAGTCCCTGCTAAGGGCCTACGGCATCGATCACAGCCCGTCTTCTTTGATTGCCTTGCACCAACACAACGAAAGTGAAGCTGCCGCTGCTCTCATCGATCGCCTGAACCTGGGGCAACGCGTGGCCTATGTTAGCGATGCCGGAACACCTGCAATCAGCGATCCAGGCGCGCGCCTGGTTGCAGCGGTTCATCAGGCCGGTTTGCCGGTGATCCCGCTTCCCGGTGCCAGCAGTATCACAACCTTGTTGAGCGTAGCTGGCGCACGCACAGACACCGAGCCGGCCGGCTTTGTTTTTGCTGGCTTCCTGCCCAGCAAAGCCAGTGATCGCCAGGCTGCACTCAAGGCGCTTGCGAAAGAGGCCCGCCCCGTCGTGCTGCTCGAAGCACCCCATCGAATTGAAGACTTGGCCCGTGCGCTGGCTATTCTGGGTGAGCGACCCGTAACAATCGGTCGGGAGCTCACCAAACAGTATGAAGAAGTCTGCCTGCTTCGGGCCGATGCTGTGAGCCGCTGGCTTTCTGAAAAACCTCAGCGCTCGCGCGGTGAGTTCGTGCTGCTTGTGCATCCCCAACCCAGCACTCACCACCGCTCAGAAGATCAGGTCCAGCCATCCAGTCATCAATTGCTGAAGCTATTGTTGGCCGAGTTACCCCACAAAACTGCCGTGAGGTTGGTTGCTGAATTCACAAACGAGCCACGCAATGCGCTCTATGAGACTGCCCTGAAATTGAAGCAGGATCAAAAGGTCTAGGCCGAACGCCAAAACCCATGATCCCGGTCAGGACAGCCAAAATCTGACAAATTTAGTCGGAAATACTTAAGGATAATGAAAATCGTTATCATTTGCGATAAATCGTTGGGATCTTGTCGTGTTTCAAACCTTGTTGATCAGCTTTCGTGAAGGCTTGGAAGCCTTTCTGGTAGTGGCCATTGCCACCTTGTACCTGCGCCGCCTGCACTTGGACGCCTTGGTGGGCGCCATCCGCGCTGGCGTGGTCTTCGCAGTTACCGGCTCTGCGATCCTGGGTGTCGTTCTGTCGCGCATTGGGGCGTTGTCCAAAGTCCATGAAGGCATGTTGGCCTTGCTGGCGGCTGTGGCCGTGGGGTGGTGTGTCATGCATATGATGCGGGCTGGCCGCGGCATGAACCAGGAGATTGCGCGTCGACTGGAAGAGGCCGCCGCCCGAAGTGGTCAGCGCGCCTGGTGGGCTGTCTTTGGCTTCACCATATTCATGGTGGGCCGTGAGGGCATTGAAACCGCCACCATGATCGCCTCACTCGCAGGCAATACTGAGGCCTGGCCCATGACGGTGGGTGGCATATTGGGCTTGTTGATTGCTGCCAGCATCGGGTTACTGTGGGTGCGCCACGGCCACAAAGTCCAGCTTGGGCGCTTCTTCCGTGTCACCGCCTGGTTCCTGATGCTGTTTGCGCTGCAACTGGTGATCTACAGCCTGCATGAATTTTCCGAAGCTGGTGTGGTACCGGGCGTGGACAATGCCTGGTTGCACCTGGCCACAGAAGACCTGGCCGAGGGCTGGATCGCCCAACTGATTTCCCTGAGTCTGGTGGTGGTGCCTACGGCCTGGCTGGCGCTGGCCTACCTGCGTGACCCACGCCCGGCCCAGGCGGCCTGAGGCAGTTCGCGGGAATCACCAGAAGTCTTGATCTGGCGCGGCTGGCGGGGATCGAACCCACGACCCTTGGCTTCGGAGGCCAATACTCTATCCACTGAGCTACAGCCGCATTCACTGCTGGCTTAACTACCAGCAGGTGGCGGATTTTATCAGCACGCCCCCTAGCAAACGAGTGATCTCAGAGCTCGCGGAATTTAGCCGACGCTTGACAGCCGCTTTCAGCGCCCGTCATTGTGAAATTATTGTGAAATCAAGTCGTCAATCTGACTGAAATACATGACCGGTCGGGTCGACCTCCCTAAACTATTATCAATGTCAGGTAATCGCAACTGCTGGGGTGCTCTTGCATCACTGGCGGGCAACGACTACCAAGAAATCAGACATCCCTGATCTGGCGCAATCTTCAGCTCTGGTGTTGTCATTCGGGTCAAGGGATGAGGTTCAGAATACTTCGCATGCAGCTTGCCGTGTTGCCGTTGCGGTTTCGGTTTCGTCATCCGCTTGCCGGCATGATGATCAGCGGGTTGGTACTGGCTGCCTTGCTGGGCCTGTCGGTCGCGGCACCCAACCTGGACCGGGTTCAGACGCTGGCCCAGGAGCGTTACGGCGCCCGTGGCGCCAATCTGGTGTTGGCTTGGCGCACCATGCTGGAACAGTCACGCGGGCTGGGCGAGGCGGAAAAGCTGGAGGCCGTTAATTCCTTCTTCAACCGAAAAATACTTTTTGAAGACGACATCGTGGTCTGGCAACAAAACGACTATTGGGCCACCCCGCTTGAATTTATGGGGCGGGGCGCTGGCGACTGCGAGGACTACGCGATTGCCAAATACACCACCCTGCTGCTGCTGGGCGTGCCCAATAGCAAGTTGCGCATGATCTATGTCCGGGCCCGCATGGGCACCACCCGTACTCAGGCCCACATGGTGTTGGGCTATTACGAAAAACCCACGGACGAACCGCTGATTCTGGACAACCTAATCGGCTCCATCCGTCCGGGCTCTCAGCGCAATGATTTGTCACCAGTTTTCAGCTTCAACAACGAAGGCTTGTGGGTGCCAGGCGCCACCAACTCTTCTGCCGACCCCACCACCCGGCTGTCGCGCTGGCGGGATGTACTCGACCGAATTCGTCAGGATGGCTTCAACTGATGGTCGATAACACCTAACTTGGATCTTCCGGGAGACACACTATGTCACTCATCAAACAACTTTGGATAGCGATCGTATTGGCCATGACCCTGGCGTTTGGGGGTAGCCTGATCGTCAGCGTCTTGTCAGCACGCCACTACCTAGAGCAGCAGCTACAGGTCAAGAACATCGACAACGCCACCTCCCTGGCCCTCTCGCTCACCCAACTTGACAAAGACCCTGTCACTGTCGAGCTCCAGGTAGCTGCCCAGTTTGATGCCGGCCACTACCGTTTTATCCGCATCACCTCGCCTCAGGGTCGGACCATGATCGAGAAGGTCTATCAAGGCGAGCTCGAAGGCGCGCCGCTCTGGTTTGCCAGGTTGATCCCGATTCACGCCGAACCTGGCCGGGCCCTGATCCAGGATGGCTGGAAACAATTTGGCACCCTGACGCTGGCCAGCCATGACCAATACGCCTACAAAAGCCTGTGGGAAGGCACATTAGAGTTGTTGGCCTGGTTTGTGCTGGGTAGCCTGGCCGCCGGCGCCATTGGAACCTTGGCCATCCGCATCATCACCCGGCCGCTTACTAACGTTGTGGAACAGGCCCACGCAATTGCCGAGCGTCGCTTCCTGACCGTCGCCGAGCCGCGCACCCCTGAAATGCGCGCCGTGACCCGGGCCATGAACGACATGGTGGGCCGCCTCAAGACCATGTTTGCCGAGGAGGCTTCGCGCCTGGAGGGATTACGCCAGCGCGTCAACCATGACCCAGTCACCGGGCTGGCCACGCGTGACTACTTCCTCTCCCACTTCAGTGACATCCTCTCGAGCGAGCAGTATGGCTCGGTGGGCAGTCTGGTGGTGGTGCGCCTAGCCCCGCTGGATGAGATCAATACCAAGCTGGGACACCAGCAAACAGACGAAATGTTGCGGCAATTGGGCAAAACGCTGTATGACACCGGCAACGATCGGCCTGGCCAGCGCGCCGGCCGCATCAAGGGTGGCGAATTTGCCGTGATCTGCCCCACGCAGGAATCAGCCCAGGCTGCCGCACAAGATATTCATGCAGCGCTTCAACTGGCCTGGCTCCCTAAATGGGGTGCCCTCTATCCTGATTTGTTTCACCTGGCCGCGGTGCCGTACCGTCGCCAGCAGACCCCGGGGCAGGTGCTTACCCAGGTGGATCAGGCACTGGCGCAGGCCCAAGCCAAAGGCCCCAACAGCTGGCACGCGTTCGAAGACACGGGCCACCGCATCAATGTGCCGGCCGAGCAATGGCGCACCCTGCTGAGCGAGGCTGTGGAAGGCGGTCAGCTCAGCCTGGTCTTCTTCCCAGTGGTAGGGGGTGCCAAGGGGACTACCAACACACTGCATCAGGAAGGCGTGATCCGCCTGAGCGTCAAGTCGGGTGAGCCGCTGCTGTCTGCCGGCGACTTCATGCCCATGGCTGCTAAGCTCAACCTGACGGCACCGATTGACCTGAGTGTTGTCAGACTGGCCATCGACCACCTGCAAAGAAGCGTTGGTGATGTGGCGGTCAACCTTTCTGCCGAGACCATTGCAGACTTCAACTTCCGCAACCAGTTGCTCATCCTCTTGCAGGAATTCCCGGTTCTGTGCAAGCGGCTCTTGTTTGAAGTGCCCGAATATGGCGTGTTCCGTCAGTTTGAAGCCTTCCGCGACCTGGCACGCAGCCTCAAGGCACTGGGTTGTCGGGTAGGCATCGAGTACTTTGGCCAACGTTTTGCCGAAAGTGACAAGCTTGCCAGTCTGGGGCTGGATTACATCAAGGTTCACCCCAGCTATGTACGCGGCCTGGCTCAAAACCCTGGCAACCAGGAAATGCTGCGCGGCCTCAACAACATGGCCCACGCCCTGGGCATTGTCGTCATCGCCCTGGGCGTGGAAAGCATGGACGATTTGTCCTTGCTGGCTGAGCTGGGCTTTGACGGCGCCACCGGGCCAGGAGTTACCGGATGAGAACTGGCCGCCAGCTCCCCACCGGTCTGCTGAGCGGGTTGGTCTGCGGTTTGCTGGCTGGCGCTGGCTTGTTTCACGGCTTGGCCAATGCAGCCCCAACGGGTGTTCTGAACGGGGCACCCTCTGGTGCAGCTTTGCTGCCCACGCCCCAACTTGTGCTCGACGCCGAGCCGCCTGCCCTGCGCAACTTGCTGGCGCAAGGCAATGCGCTGGAAGAGTTGGACAACCCGGTGCAGGGTGCCTGGCAAGCTGCGCTGCGCTACTGTCAGGCGGCCAGCCTGGGCAGCATCGAGGGGCAATACCGCCTGGGCATGTTGTACGCCTTTGGCCAGGGCGTAGCCGAAGACCGCGCTTTGGCGGCCGCCCTGTTTTCGCTGGCAGGCTCACGCGGCCACACCCAGGCTGCACGCATGCTGGAGACCATTGAGTTCACCTCCAGCGAACTGCCCGGGTGCATGACCCATGCGGCGCTGCCCAAAAAAGCCCCGCTGCCCCTAGCCACCGCAGCAGAGCCAGATACGGGAACCATCAGGACAGCAGAATTCAATGGTCTGCGCATTGAGCTGGGCGCAGCAGACGGGGCCGGCATCGACAAGCTGGTCAGCCAGCTACCGCAGCACAAGCGCTGGATCGTGCCGCTGGCCACCAAGCTCAGCGCCTGGCACGAACTCGATCCCAAGCTGGTGCTGGCCGTCATCGCGGCCGAATCGAACTTTGAATCCAATGCCCGCTCACCCAAGCAGGCGCAGGGTCTGATGCAGCTCATCCCCGACACGGCTGCGCGCTTCAATGTGAAAAACGCCTTTGACGCCACCCAAAATCTACGGGGCGGTATGCGCTACCTGCGTTGGCTTCTGGCTTATTACCGCGGCAACCTGCCCTACGCACTGGCCGCCTACAACGCGGGTGAAGGCCGGGTTGATCAGTATCACGGGGTACCCCCGTTCAACGAGACCCGCCACTATGTGCAGCGGATTTTGGGGCTGTATGGCAAGGCCCAGCACACCTTCGATGAACGGCTGGTACAAGCGCCGGGGTGGCTGGCCACTTCCATGCGCTGACAAAATCGCGTTCAGATCACCTCAATAAAAAGAGCACGTCAAGTGCGTGTTCATTGCGATCCGCAGATGGGTACCAAGCCTCAGACCGTCTCGCTCTCTCCCTGGTCATCCGCCAATAGCTGGAGCCGCCGGCCCAGGGTGTTGCGGGTTTGGCGGCGCTCCAGCAGCTTGGCCTGCGCGGCTGCTGGCAAATCAGTGAACTGAATGACGCCTCGGTCAATCAGCACCTCAATCAGGTCCTCAGTGACTCGAGCCAACCCGGCATCACTGGCACTCAGTGGGTTGCCTGCGCCATAAAGCCCCTGCAAAAACGTCTGGACATCGGGGTCGGTGCTTGAGGCCAGTAGCCAACCTGGCTCTGAGGCCAGTTCAGCCGCGCTGAGCTGTCGCGCCAGGCGCACGATCTGGCCTTGCGAATCTCGCATGACGTAAAGAGAGGTGGCGGGACTTTCCATGGTTTAGTTCAATTATGGGGTTGACCGGCCAGGTGTAGGGCATGGTTCCCAGCAGAAAGATGGAGCACCAGCTGCACCCGATCCCGTACGCCCAGTTTTTCAAAGACAGCGCCCAGATGCGCCTTGACGGTGCGCTCAGAAATATCCAGCACTCTGGCCACTTCCTTGTTGGTCTTGCCTTCGGACACCGCGCGTGCCACCTCAACTTCACGTGGGGACAGGGCTGACAAATCAGGTTCGGGCAAGGTCTCGGTAGCCGCTGGCCCGGCGCGGCCCAGCAGATCGCGGGTGGCCGCCACAATGCGCTCCACCAGCTCCGGGCCAATCCACAACGCCCCGCTTTCAGCCGCCTGGCCCACATCGCGAAGCAATTCGGGTACGGCATGCAGATGACAGTAGCCTTGTGCCCCCAAATTGATGGCGCGCAGACCCTCGGCGTCATAGGGCAACGGGCTGAGCACCACCACACGTCGGCCGGGCTCGGCCTTGAGCAGCTGGCTGAGCTTGCTCATCCAGTCCGCGTGCAAGACTGGTAGCCAGATCACATCGCCAGACTTGGACTTGGACTTGATCGAGGCCCAGTTGCTCCATTTGCCATCAGGGAATGCCAGCCGCCAGCGCTCGGATGGAGAAATTGGCGGCTTGCTAATCGACGAGGCCAGGAAATAATGCAGCCCCATGGCTAACGCTCCGACATGGCATTCGACTTTGCCCTAAGTACAGGCTTTAGAAGGTAAGTGAGCACTGTCTTCTTTCCCGTCAGGATGTCCACCTGGGCCACCATGCCGGGGATGATGGGCAGGTTCTCACCCAAAGTTGAGGCACGGGTGCGCACCCGAACGATGTAGAAGGCGTTTCCCTTGTCATCGAGCACCGAGTCGGCGCCGATGGTCTCAACATCGGCCTTGAGCCCGCCGTAAAGGGCGTAGTCATAGGCGGTGAACTTGACCAGGGCCTCTTGTTTTGGCCGCAAAAAAGCAATGTCGCGCGGGGTGATACGCACTTCAAGGATCAATGCATCGTCGGTGGGTACCACCTCAAACACCTCTTTGCCGGGCTGAAGCACGGCACCCACAGTCGGCACCAGCAGTCGCTTGACAGTGCCGCGCACCGGCGATTTCAAATCGGCCTTGACCACCTTGTCTTCCAGCGCCTTGCCGCTTTCGCTGCCAGACCTGAGCTTGCCCAGGGTTTCGGAAAGTTCGGCGCTCATCTGGTTTCGGGCTGTCAGCCGCACTTCGTCGATTCGTCGTTGAGCTTCGGCGATGGCCGCCTGGACCCGGGAGATTTGCGCGATGGCCTGCTCCCGGTCACCGCGCAGGCGAGCCACTTCGCGCTCTAGCCGAATGACTTCCACTTCCGAAACAGCGCCGGTGCTAACCAAAGGCCTTGTCGACGCGAGTTCTTTTTGGGCCAGCTCCAGACCTCGCTCAGCTTGTTCCCGCCGCGCACGAACCTCGTTGATTTCCTGCTGACGTTGCACCAATTGGTTTTGTGCAACGGCCAGTTGAGCGTCAAGTTCAACCCGACGGGACTCGTAGAGACGCCGCTCGTGCGCCACAATATCCGGGGCTTCCCGCTCCAGTTTGGCCGAAGGATTGAAAGCTGTCCCCTGGGTCAGCGCGCGCAGACGGAGTGACTTGGCCTCCATGGCCAATTGAGTGGCGCGACTTTCACCCAGATTGGATGCAAAACGGGTGGTATCAACCCGAGCCAGCATCTGACCAGCTTCCACATGTTGGCCCTCGCGCACCAAAATTTCTTCCAGCACGCCACCGTCCACACTCTGCACAATCTGCACCTGGCTGGTGGGCACCACCCGCGCCTCACCACGGGTGACCTCGTCGATCGGGCTAACGCCGGCCCAGACCAAGAGCAACAACAAAATCAAGGCGGCAAGCCGCAACAGGCGGCGTGCTCGCAATGGCTCTTGCTGCAAGTGGGCCCAATCAGCGTCGCTGGCCCAGTCCAGATGGGTCTCACCCATGGGGGTGGAGATTTTTTCCACCGCGCGCTTTATCGGCTTGGGGGTGAGCTTGCCTGCCTGCTCCACCCCGGCGGCGATTTTCTGGAACTGATTTTCGTTGATTTCGGCCATCATGCGGCCTTTCCAATGCGACCCTGACGCAGGGCCATGACGACCTGTTCCTTGGGTCCGTCAGCAACAATGCGGCCAGCGTCAATCACAATGATGCGATCCACCAAGTCAAGCAAGGCGGTGCGGTGGCTGATCAGCACCACCGTTTTGCCCGGAGCAAACTCCTTGAGCCGTTTTTTGACATCCTCTTCGCTGGAATGGTCCATGGAGGCGGTGGGCTCATCAAGCAACAGAATACGGGGATCATTGATCACCGCTCGAGCAATGGCCACGCCTTGGCGCTGACCGCCCGAGAGCGACTCCCCGCGCTCGCCGACGAGCATGTCAAAGCCCTGCGGGTGGGTATTGACCAGGTCCAAAATACCGGCAATGCCTGCGGCTTTGAGCACCGCAGCGTCATCGGCCAGCGGAGCGCCCATGGTGATGTTGTCACGCAAGGTGCCGTAAAACAACATCACATCTTGCTGCACATAGCCGATCTGGCGCCGCATCTCGGCTGGGTCCAACTGGCGCTGATCGATGCCATCAATCAGCACTGCCCCTGAGCTGGGCCGGTAAAGTCCCAGTATCAATTTCTGCAGGGTGGTCTTGCCGCAGCCAATTCGACCCAGCAACGCCACTTTTTCGCCCGGCTGGATCTTGAAGCTGACATTGCGCAGCGAAGGTGTCTGCTGTCCGGGGTAGGTGAAGCTGACATCACGAAACTCGATCGCCCCCTGCAAGTTGCCACGCGCGATGAAGTTGGCATCTGCCGGGCGTTCGACTTCGCGGTTCATCATCTCGTTGAGCGAGGTCAGCGCTGTCGCCGCCGTGTGGTACTGCACCAGCAGACCAGCCACCTGCCCTACTGGTGCCATGGCGCGTGAGGCCAGCATGGAGCAGGCAATCAGACCACCCAGGGTCAGCATCTTTTCACCGATCAGATAGACCCCCACCACAATAATGGACATGGTGATGACCTGCTGCACAAAGGCCGAGCTGTTGCTGGCCAAGGTGGACAAGAAGCGCAATTGAGTCCCTACACGCGCCAGCAAGGCGGCACTTTTTTCCCATTTGTTCTGGATCGGTCCTTCCGCCCCCAGCGCCTTGACGGTTTCAAAACCCACCAACCCCTCCACCAGGGTGGCGTTGCGTTGGGCACCAGCGCGGTAAGTGGTCTCAGCCAACTCATGCATGCGGTGCTGCACGGTCAGCGCAAATAACAGCAGTAACAGGGCACCGGCCACCAGGGGGATCAGCATCGGCCAGGCGATCCAACCGATCACCACCATGAAGATCAGGCCAAAGGGAAGGTCAATAAAAGCCACCACAGTGGCAGAACCAATAAAGTCGCGCACTGATTCGAAGGAGCGCATATTGGCGGCAAAAGAGCCGGCCGACACGGGCCGCTGCTCCATGCGGGTGCCAAGGACGCGCTCCATGATGTAGGCCGACAACTTGACATCAGCCCGGCTGCTGGCCAGATCAACAAAGCGCCCGCGCATGGTGCGTAGCAGCAGATCACCCACAATCAGAATACACAGGCCAGAAGCCAGCACCCACAGTGTGTCAAAGGCTTGGTTGGGCACCACCCGGTCGTACACATTCATGGTGAACATGGGCAGGCCCAGGGCAAACAGATTGGCCAAGAAGGCTGCCAGAAGCACATCGCGGTAGAGCAGCCCATTCTCGGCGATCACGCCCCAGAACCAGTGGCCGTGGCGGCTAGTACGCACTTGTGGGCTGCGGGCATCAAAGCGCATGCGAGGGCGGGCGTAGATAGTACGTCCGATGTAATTGGCCTCGATGTCGACCAGCGGCACTTCCACTGGCGACTCTCCCAACTCCGGGTACACCACACGCAAGGTCTTGCCGTCAGCCGATCGATCCAGCAGCAGGCAGGCATGCTCGTCCTGCAACAGAAGAACTGCGGGCAACAGTTCGGCCCGAAGTTGTTTGATGGGCGAATAGACAATTCGGCTGCTCAAGCCTGCTCGCTTGGCAGCGCGCTCAAACAAGGAAGGCGACAATCGACCGCCTTCTATCGGCAAGCCTGCCAGTGCGGCATCTCGGGTCAGGGTTTCGCCGTGGCTACGCGCCAGAATCAAAAGGCAATTGAGCAACTCATCATGCTGAGAACCGGCCACAACAGTCGTCACCTCAGAAGATGAGCTCTGGCTAAATGACATTTACCCCCCTCCACTTATTGCTGTTGCGAACCCTGCCGTAGCCAGGCTTGCACTTGTTCAACGCCAGACGGCGGAACAATCCCCTTTGCCAAATATCTGTCTGGCGCTACCTGGAGACGACCCGGCGCTGTTGGAACTTGACAGACTAATCAACCCTGAACTTCTGAAATTGATCAATATCAAGGTTTTTGGCCAATTAAAGCCCGTGGGCCAGTCTAGAGGTGTTTAAACCC
>JAFMFB010000097.1 GCA_017856435.1 Burkholderiaceae bacterium | reverse complement strand
TGGCCATCATGCTGCCCAACATCCCGCAGTTTCCGGTGACCATGGCCGGCGTGCTACGCGCGGGCTACACCTGCGTCAACGTCAACCCGCTGTACACCGCACGCGAGTTGGAACACCAGCTCAAGGACTCGGGCGCGACCGTCATTGTGGTGCTGGAGAACTTTGCCCATACCCTGGAACAGGTGATCGATCGCACCCCGATCAAGCATGTGGTGGTGGCGGCCTTTGGCGAACTGCTGGGCCCAATCTACGGGCGCTGGCTGACTTTTGCGGTACGCCATCTGGCCAAGATGGTGCCGGCCTACCAACTGCCGCTAAGCGAAGGACGCAGTGTGACACCGTTTCGTCAGGTCTTGGCTGAAGGCGCGCAGCGCACCCTGCGGCCGGCCGCCTGCACGCCCGACTCAGTCGCCTTTTTGCAATACACCGGCGGCACCACCGGCCTGAGCAAGGGCGCCATCCTGACGCACCGCAATGTGGTGGCTGCGATCTTGCAGGCCGAGGCCTGGTTCACGCCCGCGCTCAAACGCATTGGCGATATCCGCAACACCAACAGCATCACGGCGCTGCCGCTCTACCATATCTTTGCCCTGACGTTGTGCCTGCTCAATATCCGCTGGGGCTCCTGCAGCACGCTGATTCCCAACCCGCGCGACATCGGCAAGTTTGTCGAGGTGCTCAAGGCCCGGCCCTTTCACCTGCTGCCGGCGGTCAACACGCTCTTCAACGCCCTGCTGCAACACCCCCGCTTTCGCACGGTGGACTTCTCCCAGCTGTGTGTCTCGCAGGCCGGCGGCATGGCCGCCTCCGAAGGAACGGCCAAGCACTGGGTCCAGGTCACTGGCTGCCCGATGGTCGAAGGCTGGGGTATGAGCGAGACGGTGGCCATCGGCACCAACAACCCGGTGGATGCCAAGGAATTCAGCGGCACCATCGGCCTGCCGCTGCCGGGGATCGACATCGTCATCAAGGACGACAATGGCCACAGCCTGGGCCTGGACCAGTCGGGCGAGATTTGCATCAAGGGCCCCAACATCATGCAGGGCTACTACCAGCAGCCCGCCGAGACCGAGCGCGCCTTCACTGCCGACGGCTATATGCGCACGGGCGACATCGGCATCATGGACCAGCGCGGCTACATCCGGATTGTGGACCGCAAGAAGGACATGATTGTGGTGAGCGGCTTCAATGTCTTTCCCACCGAACTGGAAAACACCATTTCGCTATGCGATGGGGTGCTGGAATGTGCGGTGATCGGCGTGCCCGACGAGCGACAGGGTGAGGCGGTCAAGGTCTATGTGGTGCGCAGCGACCCCACCCTGAGCGAGGAGCAACTGGCGCGCTACTGCCGCGAGAACCTGACCGGCTACAAGCAGCCCAAGTACATCGAGTTCCGTGATGAACTGCCCAAGTCCAATGTGGGCAAGATCCTGCGGCGCGAGCTGCGCGCAGGGAAGTGAGTCGCCCCCTGCGTCACCGCTGGTGTTGCCCCCCTCAAGGGGGTCCACGCCAGCGACTCGCCAAAGCCGACGCTGTGGGGTCTCCCGGTTTACTAGGTCTCTCCCCAGTCGTCACAGAGTCAACGCACATTTGATGACGACGATGCAGTCACTACCCCCAGACATCCGTGTCTTTGAACGGGGCTGGCTGTCGGCCAACAACATTCTGCTGCACAGCGAGGATGGCGCCGCGCTGGTGGACAGCGGCTACGCCACCCACGCCGAGCAGACCCTCGCGCTGGTGGATAACGCCCTTGCCGGACAAACCCTCAAGCTGCTTGTCAACACCCACCTGCACAGCGACCACTGCGGCGGCAACGCGGCCTTGCAGGCCCGCTACCCAGCGCTTCGCACCCTGATTCCACCCGGAGAGGCGCCAGCCGTGAAGGTGTGGGATGAGGATCGCCTGAGTTACAAATTAACCGGCCAGACCTGCCCGCGCTTTGGCTTTGACGCCCTGCTGCAGCCCGGCAGCGAATTCCGGCACGGCCAGCGCTGCTGGCAGGTGCATGCCGCACCCGGCCATGACCCGCATTCGGTGCTACTCTTTGAGCCCGCGCTGCGCCTGCTGATCTCGGCCGATGCCTTGTGGCAGAACGGCTTCGGGGTGGTGTTCCCGGAAATTGAGGGGGTGCGTGCCTTCGAAGCGGTGGGCGCCACGCTGGACCTGATCGAATCGCTGCAGCCACAAATCGTGATCCCCGGTCACGGCCCGGTCTTTAACGATGTAGGTTCAGCACTGTCGGTAGCCCGCCGCCGCCTGCAGCAGTTTGTCGATGACCCCACCCGTCACGCCCGCTACGCCGCCAAGGCACTGCTCAAATTCAAGTTGCTAGAGTGGCAGCAGATCAAGCTTGACGATCTGCACCGTTGGTCAGCACAGACCCCGATTTTTGGCCTGCTGCACCAGGCGAATCAGACCGGGCTTGTGTTTTCAACCTGGGTGGAAAAACTGCTGGAAGATTTGCAACAATCCGGTGCCGCATCGATGCAGGAAGAGCCCTCTGGGACAATCGTCATCAACCGCTAAAAA
>JAFMFB010000059.1 GCA_017856435.1 Burkholderiaceae bacterium | reverse complement strand
CCTAAAATCAAGCTTTCAGCCTCTGGACATACACCATGAACCGCTGTTTCTTGCCCGTTCTGCGGGCTCTGCTGGCCTTGCGCACACCAGCCATCGCCTGGGGCTTGACGGCCTTGCTTTGTGCCTCAGCCAGTGCGCAGGCCGTATTGCGCACACCGCCCATTCCAGCCAGCGCTCAACCCGGGCTGCTGCAAATCACCCAGCCGCCGCAAGCCCTGCTCAACGGTCAGCCTGTGCAGCTGGCCCCGGGGGCGCGCATTCGCGGACGCGACAACTTGTTGCTGCTCTCGGCCTCATTGGTGGGGCAGCAACTGCCGGTGCGCTACCGGCTGGATTCCCTGGGCCTCTTGCATGAGGTCTGGGTGCTGAGCGATGCAGAGATTCAGGCAATACCCCCACGTTGAACTCTTAGGGTCAACGTGAAAGAGCGCTAGTTAGTAGAACCATCAAAATCAATCAATTAAAGACTCCACCATGTCTAAAAAAGTTTTCATCAAGACCTTTGGCTGCCAGATGAACGAGTACGACTCGGACAAGATGGCCGATGTGATGGGTGCAGCCCAAGGCTATGAGAAGACGGATGACCCGGAGCAGGCCGACCTAATTCTCTTCAACACCTGCTCAGTGCGCGAAAAGGCACAGGAAAAAGTGTTCTCCGACTTGGGCCGGGTGCAGCACCTCAAAGCCCGCGGGGTAAAGATTGGCGTGGGTGGCTGCGTGGCCAGCCAGGAGGGGGAGGAAATCATCCGCCGTGCGCCCTATGTGGATGTGGTGTTTGGCCCGCAGACCCTGCACCGCCTGCCCGAGCTGCTGGCCGCGCGCGATACAGAGCGCCGCCCGCAGGTGGACATCAGCTTTCCCGAAATCGAGAAGTTTGACCATCTGCCCCCAGCCAAAGTGGAGGGTGCCACCGCCTTTGTCAGCATCATGGAGGGCTGCTCCAAATACTGCAGCTATTGTGTGGTGCCTTACACCCGCGGCGAAGAGGTGAGCCGCCCGTTTGACGATGTGCTGGTGGAGGTGGCCGGCCTGGCCGACCAGGGCGTGAAGGAAATCACCCTGCTGGGTCAAAACGTCAACGCCTACCGCGCCAGAATGAGCGGCAATGCTGGCGTTGCGGGCAGCACTGGCGAGGTGGCCGACTTTGCCACCCTGATCGAGTATGTGGCCGACATCCCCGGTATTGAGCGCATCCGCTACACCACCAGCCACCCCAACGAGTTCACCCCCTCGCTGATTGCGGCGTACGACAAGGTGCCCAAACTGGTCAGCCACCTGCACCTGCCGGTGCAACACGGCAGCGACCGCATCTTGATGGCCATGAAGCGCGGCTACACCGCCATGGAATACAAGAGCACGGTGCGCAAGCTGCGCGCCATTCGCCCTGACCTGTCTTTGTCCAGTGACTTCATCGTGGGCTTTCCGGGCGAGACCGAAGACGATTTTGCCAAGATGATGAAGCTGATTGATGAGCTCGGCTTTGACAACTCCTTCAGCTTCATCTTCAGCCCACGCCCGGGCACGCCGGCGGCCAACCTCATGGACGACACGCCGCACGAGGTCAAGCTCAAACGGCTGCAGAAAGTTCAAGCCGCGATTGAGGCCAATATCCGCAGCATCAGTGCCAAGCGCGTAGGGACGGTGCAGCGCATTCTGGTGGAGGGCCCCTCCAAGCGCGACTCGGCCGAGCTGATGGGCCGCACGGAATGCAATCGCGCGGTCAACTTCAAGGGGCCACAGCGCCTGATTGGCCAGATGGTGGATGTGAACATCACCCTGGCCTACCCGCACTCACTCAGGGGCGAGGTGCTGACGGTGGAGGCCTGAAGCGTCAGCCCACTGATTGGCCAGACTGAATTCAACCTGACCGGGCTGATGGCGGGCCCCGCGCAAACTCAGCTTTTGCCGGCTGCCTTGTAGGACGGGCTTTGCAACTGGTGGTAGTTGTTCTGACGCCGCAAATCTTCCATGCGCATCCCCGCACGAATACCCGTGCGGACAGCCTCTTCCCGCTGCGTGATTTCCTCGGCGTAGGTCAGCACCGTGTCCTGCATGGACTTGGGAATCACCACCACGCCATCGGGATCGCCGCACATCAGATCGCCGGGGTTGACTGTGACGCCGCCAATCTGTACCGGGACTTGTAATGCGACCAGCTGGATGCGGCCTTTGCCGGTGCGCATCCAGCTGCCACGGCTGTAGATCGGATAGTTCAGCTCCCGGCAGAGCGACACGTCGCGGTTGATGCCATCAATGACCGTGCCCGCCATTTTTCGCTGATGGGCCATTTCGGTCAGGATGTTGCCCCAGGTGGTGACGTCGTCACGGCCGCGGTTATCAATCACGATCACACTGCCGGGCTCGACGTCATCAATGAAGTCACCCACATGGCCCTCTTCATTGAAGCTCGCGGGCCGGTAGAGCACGGTGTAGGCAGGGCCAACCATGCGGAACTTGGGATCACACGGCGCGATTTTGTAGCACTGGCCGGCGATGCCAGCGCGGTCCAGCGCGTCACTGATGGCAGCACAGTCAAGTTTGCGGGCACGGGCAATGTAAGCAGCGGAGGCGTCTTGGGTCATGGCATCAGTTATGAAATTTGAACGGTCTCTCGATAGGGAACAGTAACTCGATAAGGATTGGCTACTCGAAGGAGAGCGGGTACTTAGTCGGCGCGGATGTTGGCGGTCTTGATCACCTTGGACCAGTAATCGATGTCCTGGCGCACCACGCTGTCGAGTTGCGTTGGCGTCATATAGCGAATTTCAACCCCTGCTGAGTCAGCCGATGCGCGCACCTGAGGCGACTGCATGGCCACCTTGACGGCATCGGTCAGCTTGTTGATCACAGCCGGTGGCGTGCCCATGGGCGCGAACAGGGCCACCCAGGCCTCCAGCTCAAAGCCCGGAAATCCGGCCTCGGCAGCGGTGGGCACATCGGGCATCTGGGGCAGGCGTTTGGGGGCTGCAACGGCCAGCGCGCGCAACTTGCCTGACTGCACAAAGCCCTTGAGGGACGGCGGTGTTGCCACAGTCATCTGCACATTGCCAGCCACTACATCCAGCATGGCCGGGCCTGCGCCTCGGTAGGGAATATGGGTGATGAAGAGTTTGTTCTGCTGCTTGAAGAGTTCCACGCCAATATGCGGCACCGAGCCATTGCCGGAGGTGGCGTAGTTCAGCTTGCCCGGATTGGCGCGGGCATAGTCCACCAGCTCACGCAGGGTTTTGGCCGGCACCGACGGGTGCACCGCCAACACATGCGGCGAAACCACCAGCATGCCCACAGGCGCGAAATCACGCAGCGGATCCCAGCTCAGGTTGGCGTACATCGACGGATTACCCACATGGAACATCGAATAGCCAACCAGCAGGTTGTAGCCATCTGGCGCCGAGCGCGCCACCGCCGTGGCGGCGATGTTGCCGCCCGCCCCTGCCTTGTTCTCAATCACCACCGGCTGGCCCAGCGTTTGCGCCATGGAAGGAATCACCATGCGGGCCACGGCATCCAGGATACCGCCGGGCGGCACAGGAACGGTCAGCGTCACCGGGCGTACTGGGTAAGCGGGCTGCGCCGATGCTGAATTGGTCAGGCCCAGCAGGCCGGCCAGGCAAAGCGCAATCGTGCTCAGGGGGTGCTTCATTGTTTTGTCTCCTTAGGAAAATCAGGGGGTGCCATCATCTAAAAATGTTTGAGCACTGATCTAATGTATCAAACCCCATGAGGGATACACAGCGCATGATGACAAATTCATCATCCCCAACAGTCGGGTCGCCGGTTCAGAACGGCATGCCGGGCATCTTGGGCAGGCCCTTCATGCCGCCCAGGCGCTTCATGAGCTTCATCATGCCGCCGCCCTTCATCTTTTTCATCATCTCCTGCATCTGCTCGAACTCCTTGAGCAGGCGGTTGACATCTTGTACCTGCACCCCGGCACCAGCGGCGATGCGGCGCTTGCGGGTGGCCTTGATCAGCTCGGGCTTTTTGCGCTCGAGCTTGGTCATGCTGTTGATGATGCCTTCCTTGCGGCGCAGATCACGCTCCACCTTGTCGGTGTCCATCTGACCGGCCTTGGCCGCCATCTGCGCCGGTAATTTGTCCATCAGGCTGGTGAGGCCACCCATCTGCTTCATCTGCTGAAGCTGCGCCAGAAAATCATTCAAGTCAAAGCCCGAGCCGCTCTTGACCTTGGCCGCCAGCTTCTGCGCGGCCTCCATGTCCACCCCTGCGGCCACCTGCTCCACCAGGGCCACGATGTCGCCCATGCCCAGCACCCGGCCGGCATGACGCTCGGCATCGAACACCTCCAGGCCATCAATCTTTTCGCTGGTACCGGCAAACTTGATCGGCACCCCGGTGACCGCGCGCACTGACAGCGCGGCGCCACCACGCGAGTCACCATCGGTCTTGGTCAGGATGATGCCGGTCAGGGGCAGCGCCTCCTTGAACGCCTTGGCGGTGTTGATTGCATCCTGCCCCTGCATGGCGTCCACCACAAACAGGGTTTCGACCGGATTGAGCACGGCATGCAGGTCGGCGATCTCGCGCATCAGCGCTTCATCGATCGCCAGACGACCGGCGGTATCGACCAGCAACACATCGACAAAGTGTTTCCTCGCATAGTCCAACGCCGCGCGGGCAATGTCCACCGGCTTTTGCTGAGGCGTGCTGGGAAACCATTCAGCCCCCGCCTGGGCGGTGACTGTCTTCAACTGCTCAATAGCGGCCGGTCGATAGACGTCGCCGGAAACCGTCAGCACTTTTTTCTTACGTTTCTCAATCAGGTGGCGCGCCAGCTTGGCGGTGGTGGTGGTCTTGCCTGCGCCCTGCAAACCGGCCATCAGGATCACCGCTGGCGGCTGGGCGGCCAGGTTGATATCGCTCACCCCCTCGCCCATGGTGGCGGCCAGCTCGCGATTGACGATGCCCACCAGCGCCTGGCCGGGCGTCAGCGAGCCCATCACCTCCTGGCCCAGCGCCTTATCTTTGACCCGGGCCACAAAGTCTCGTACCACCGGCAAGGCCACATCGGCCTCGAGCAGGGCCATGCGCACCTCGCGCAGCATGTCGGCCACATTGGATTCGGTGATGCGGGCCTGACCCCGGATCTCTTTGACCAGGCGGCTGAGTTTGTCGGATAGGGCGGAGGCCATGTTGAATATCTAGAGCGGAGAAAAAACGCGTTGGGTGCCGCCGGCCAAGCAGCAGTTCACTGCGAAAGGCTAAACTTGCCCCATGATTCTAGCGAGTGCCTCCTGGTTCCCCCTGTCGCTCTATCTGGCAGCCGCGCTGGCCTATGCCCTGGCGGCGGCAGCTTTCTGGCGCCGTCATGGTCTGGCCAACGTTGCCCTGCTGCTGGCCTGGATGCTGCACGCCGGTTTGCTGGCCGTTGGCCTGCTGGATCAATCACCCAAGTTTGGATTTGCCCCGGCCTTGTCGTTTACGGTCTGGCTGGTTGCCGCCACTTATGCGCTGGAGCGGCGACTCTATCCGCAGCTGCAGATTCATTGGAGCCTGGGTCTGCTGGGCGCGATATCGGTCCTGCTGTCACTGATGTTTCCGGGCCAGATACTGGCAGCCAGCGCCTCGGGCTGGCTGCCCTTGCACTGGGCCTTGGGCCTGGCCTCCTACGGGCTGATTGCCGTAGCGGTGGGCCACGCTTGGTTTATGGTGCGATCAGAACAGCGTTTGCGTCAGGCCGATGAGCCCGAAGTAGGCTTGCCACTTCTCACACTGGAGCGGCTTACCTTTCGCTTTGCCGGCGCCGGATTTTTGCTGCTCTCAGCCACCCTGCTGGCAGGCCTGCTGTTTGACGAGGCACTCTACGGCTCAGCCTGGAAGTGGAACCACAAGACGGTTTTTTCCATGCTTTCTTGGCTGACCTTTGCGGTGCTGATGCTGGGACGGCTACGTCTTGGCTGGCGCGGCCGTTACGCTGCCAGGCTGCTCTACATCGGCTCAGCCCTTTTGCTGCTGGCCTATGTGGGATCACGTTTTGTGCTGGAAGTTCTGCTGGGGCGCGCTACATGAAATTTTTGCTGATCCTCTTGATCGTTCTGGTGGTGGTGTGGTGGTGGCGCACTGGCCGCAGCGACTCTTCAAACCAGGACGAAGCAAGAAAGCCAGCCCAAGCGCCAACCCCTGAAGCCGAAAAACCTCAGGCCATGGTAGCCTGCCGACAGTGCGGCCTGCATGTACCACGCGCCGAAGCGGTAAGCGGCGACCTGGGCCTGTACTGCTGCGCTGAGCACCAGCGAAGAGCGGAGTCCTGAATGGCCAGCGCAGGGGTCAGGGTGACAACCACCGGCTTGGCCGGCAATGTGCGAGAACTTGAACGGTTTCTCTATCGCGCGCAAGCCCGTCATCAGGGAAGCCTGGGCAATGAGCCGCAGATGGATGAGCTGGGCCAGGCCTTGCACCCAGTGATTGGAGCTTCGTCCCTCCCGGAGCTGCCGCAGAATTTACGGCAACACCCGGATCAGCAGGGACGCGAGATCCTTTTGCAGGCGCTCAAAGAAACCAGGTTCAATCACACCGCCGCTGCTGCACGGCCGGGCCTGAGTCTGCGACCAATCCGCTACCGGATCGACCGCCTCAAAACAGATGTGCCGCTGCAAGAAAGCCCGCGCCTTGCAGACCACTGAGCCGGCAATCAATTTGTGGCGAGATGGCTGGTATCGTTTTGCCCGCCGCCTTGACTCACCCAACCGGGGACCCAGACCTGCAGCAGCCCACGTGGACCTGATCGTGGTGCATTCGATCAGTCTGCCGCCTGCCGTTTTTGGCGGCCAATATGTGCAGCAGCTTTTCACCAATACACTGGACTGGGATGCCCACCCCTACTTCAAGCAGATTGAAGGTCTGCAGGTGTCCTCACATTTCCTCATCAGCCGCCTCGGCGAGCTTTGGCAGTTTGTCAGTTGTGATGAACGCGCCTGGCACGCCGGTGCCTCGCGTTACCGTGGACGTGACAACTGCAATGACGATTCGATCGGCATCGAGCTGGAGGGTATCGAGGGCGGCGCTTTTGAAAGAGAGCAGTACGAAACCTTGACAGGCCTGTGCGCGGCGCTGGCGTTGCGCTACCCGATCCAACACATTGCCGGCCATGAACATGTGGCCCCAGGTCGCAAAACCGATCCTGGCAGCGGGTTTTCATGGGCCAATTTACAACACGGGTTGGGATGGCCCTCTAATCGTTTTCCCGAAGTTACCGATCTGCCCAAACGGTCCTGACCAAGACCCAACGCTTCATTCTTGAACCAGCTTTTATTTAACGCTGATGGGATTGCCAGTATTCATGCGACCCGCCAAGCGAAATTCGCTGGCAGGGCCCATAAAAACAGTCCCCACAGTGCAAAAGGCGCATGCCACAAGACTTTGCGCAAGATGTGCAGCAGCTGAGAAAAATGGGGTGAGCCAGGCCTCCTTTTCATGATGTGACAGGAGGGCCGAGAACGGGTTCGGTACACTACAGGTAGTGGCTTGCAATCCATGCAGGCACCATATATAGTGTTCACATCTAATCGTGACGCAGAAGAAACAGTTGCGGTTGGATTCATGAATTTGCAAAGGAAGAGGAAACAATGCAGACAGTCACTGGCACGCCAACAACAATCAATCCAGCCCCAACCCAGTTCGCACCCACCCCGACATCGACCGATTCAACCCTGAGTCAGTACCAGATCATTCGCCGCAATGGCGCTGTAGTGCCATTTGCCCCCAACAAGATCGCGGTGGCCCTGATGAAAGCCTTTCTTGCGGTGCACGGCACCCAGGGGGCTGCCTCGGCCAGCGTGCGCGAGGACGTGGAGAGCCTGACCCATGCGGTGGTCAGAGCCCTGATGCGCTCGCGCCCGGGCGGCGGCACCTTCCACATCGAGGATATACAGGACCAGGTCGAACTTGGCCTGATGCGTGGCGGTCATCACGAGGTCGCCCGCGCCTATGTGCTGTACCGCGAGCGCCGCGCTCTGGAGCGGGCCAAGGAGAAACAAGCCCCGGCGCAGCAGGCCCCTGCACTGCATGTCACCGATGGTGGTCAGCGCATGCCCCTGGACATGGCGCGCCTGCAAGGCATGATCGAGGCCGCCTGTGACAACCTGGGCGCTGATGTCAAGCCCGAGCCCGTAATGGCTGAAACCCTGCGCAACCTGTATGACGGCGTTCCCCTGGACGAGGTCTACAAGGCCGCCATTCTGGCCGCGCGAACCCTGATTGAAAAAGAGCCGGATTACACCTACGCCACGGCTCGGCTGCTGTTTCACACCATCGCCAAGGAAGTGCTGGGCCAGGATGTCCAACAATCTGAAATGGCCGCCGCCTACCCAGACTATTTTCCCGGCTTCATCAAGAAAGGTGTGGAAAACGGCCTGCTCGACGAGAAGCTGCTGCAGTTTGACCTCAAGCGCCTGGGCGCCGCACTCAAGCCGCAGCGCGACCTGCAGTTTGACTACCTGGGACTGCAAACCCTCTACGACCGCTATTTCCTGCATGTGCGCAAGACCCGTATTGAGTTGCCGCAGGCATTTTTCATGCGAGTGGCGATGGGCCTGGCGCTGGGCGAGATCGACCGCGAAGCGCGTGCCATCGAGTTCTATGAGGTGCTGTCTTCATTTGACTTCATGTCCTCCACGCCCACCCTGTTCAACAGCGGAACCTTGCGCTCCCAGCTTTCAAGTTGCTATCTGACCACGGTCCCCGATGACCTGGATGGCATCTACGAGTCGATCAAGGAAAACGCCTTGCTCTCCAAGTTTGCCGGCGGATTGGGCAACGACTGGACGCGGGTGCGCGCCCTGGGCTCACACATCAAGGGCACCAATGGCGAATCGCAGGGCGTGGTGCCCTTCCTCAAGGTGGTTAACGACACCGCCGTTGCCGTCAACCAGGGCGGCAAACGCAAGGGTGCGGTCTGCGCCTATCTGGAGACCTGGCATCTGGATATCGAGGAATTTCTCGAACTGCGCAAGAACACCGGCGACGATCGCCGCCGCACCCATGACATGAACACCGCCAACTGGATTCCCGATCTGTTCATGCGGCGGGTGATGGAAAAAGGCGAGTGGACCCTGTTCTCGCCCTCGGACGCTCCAGACCTGCATGACAAGTTTGGTACCGAATTTGAAAAAGCCTATGTCGCCTACGAGGCCAAGGCCCGCAGCGGCGAGATCAAGCCCAGCAAGACCGTCCAGGCCGTTGACCTGTGGCGCAAGATGCTCTCCATGCTGTTTGAGACCGGCCATCCCTGGATCACCTACAAGGATGCCTGCAATGTGCGCTCACCCCAGCAACATGCCGGCGTGGTTCACTCGTCCAACCTGTGTACCGAGATCACCCTCAATACCAGCGACAGCGAAACCGCGGTATGCAATCTTGGCTCGATCAACCTGCGCCAGCATCTCAAGGACGGTGGCATCGATCACGACAAGCTCAAGAAGACCGTTGCCACGGCCATGCGCATGCTGGACAACGTCATTGACATCAACTACTACGCGGTGAAAAAGGCGCGTGACTCCAATCTGCGTCACCGCCCGGTGGGACTGGGCCTGATGGCTTTTCAGGATGCTCTCTATGAACTGCGCCTGCCCTACGCCAGCCAGGAGGCCATCGAGTTTGCCGACAAATCCACCGAGGCGATCTGTTATTACGCCTACTGGGCCTCAACCGAACTGGCCGCCGAGCGCGGACGCTATTCCAGCTACAAGGGGTCCTTGTGGGACCAGGGCGTGCTGCCCCTGGATACGCTAAACCTGCTCAGTCAGGCGCGCGGCGGTTATGTCGAGGTTGACCGTTCCTCCACCTTGGACTGGGATGCGCTGCGTAAGAAAATTGCGGCTGATGGCATGCGCAATTCAAACTGCGTGGCCATCGCGCCCACCGCCACCATTTCCAACATCATCGGCGTGGATGCCTCGATCGAACCCTGCTTTGGCAACCTGTCGGTGAAATCCAATTTGTCGGGCGAGTTCACTGTGATCAACAGCTACCTGGTGCGCGACCTCAAACGCCTCGGGCTGTGGGACGATGTCATGGTGATGGACCTCAAACACTTTGACGGCTCACTGCGACCAATTGACCGTGTGCCACAGGACATTAAGTCGCTCTATGCCACGGCCTTCGAGGTTGAAACCCAATGGCTGGTTGAAGCTGCGGCACGCCGCCAGAAGTGGATTGACCAGGCGCAGTCGCTCAACATTTACATGGCCGGCGCTTCCGGCAAGAAGCTTGATGAAACCTACAAGCTGGCCTGGCTGCGTGGCCTCAAGACTACTTATTACCTGCGTACCACATCGGCCACGCAGGCGGAAAAGTCAACTGTCGCCAGCGGACGTCTCAACGCAGTTTCTTCAGGCGCTGCCGCTTCGGGTGGCATGAGTGCACTGGACGCTGCTGCTGCGGCAGCACAAGCGCAGATGAACACGGCCGCAACCGACATCAAGTTCTGTGCGATTGATGATCCGGGTTGCGAAGCCTGTCAGTAAAACATGCGCATGAGCTCGCACATGACATTCAAACGTTGAAGTTGAAACGATGCAATTGCACAACACTCGACGCTGCGAAGTGAATGAATACTTTGCATTTCACGATGTCGCTTACATAATTCGCTAATTGGAAATTCTTATGTTGAACTGGGAAGACCAAGTCACACCCTCATTGTCAGTTGCTCCAGCTTACGGCTCAACCAACAGCCGAGTGCCTGAACCACCCCTTCAATCTCTCACCGTCGCTCACGCACCGGCGAGCACCCCGTCGGCATCCTCATCCGTGCCTGCGTCTTCGAGTCATCGCATCAAGGCGGCCGACAAGCGCATCATCAACGGACAGACCGACGTCAACCAGTTGGTTCCATTCAAATACAAATGGGCCTGGGAAAAGTATCTGGCCACTTGCGCCAACCACTGGATGCCGCAAGAAGTCAACATGAACCGTGACATCGCCCTGTGGAAGGACCCCAATGGTCTTTCTGAGGACGAGCGACGCGTCATCAAACGCAATCTTGGCTTTTTCGTGACTGCCGACTCACTCGCTGCCAACAATATTGTGCTGGGCACCTACCGTCACATCACAGCCCCCGAGTGTCGCCAGTTCCTGCTGCGTCAGGCTTTCGAAGAAGCCATTCACACCCACGCCTACCAGTACATTGTTGAATCGCTTGGGCTTGATGAGTCCGAGATATTCAATGCCTACCACGAGGTCTCATCGATACGGGACAAGGATGAATTCCTGATCCCGTTCATTGAGGCGATCATGGATCCCAACTTCCATACGGGCACTCCCGAGGCTGATCAGACATTGCTCAAATCTCTGATTGTGTTTGCCTGCCTGATGGAAGGTCTGTTCTTCTATGTTGGTTTTACCCAGATCCTGGCCCTGGGCCGACAAAACAAGATGACTGGTGCGGCCGAGCAGTACCAGTACATCCTGCGTGATGAGTCGATGCACTGCAATTTTGGTATTGACCTGATCAACCAGATCAAACTGGAAAACCCGCATTTGTGGACTGCGGAATTCAAGGCTGAAATTCGTGCCCTGTTCGACAAGGCTGTTGAGCTTGAATACCGCTACGCCGAGGACACCATGCCGCGCGGCATCCTTGGGCTGAATGCCTCGATGTTCAAGGGCTACCTGCGCTATATCGCCAACCGTCGCGCTACCCAGATTGGACTTGATCCCTTGTTCCCCAACGAGGAAAACCCATTCCCCTGGATGAGCGAAATGATTGACCTGAAAAAAGAGCGCAACTTCTTCGAGACCCGCGTGATTGAGTACCAATCAGGTGGTGCGCTCTCTTGGGATTGAGCAATATCGACATGTCCTACCGTATTTCACGCAAACCCACCACAAGCACGAGTGCATCGTGCCGGGAGCGTGTTCCCGTGTTCATGGCGCTGGGTTCCTGCCCAACGCCATGGATCGCTTCTTGCCCTCCAACTGGCAGGAAGTGCTCTTTGTAAATTGATCAAGGAGTAAATAATGGCAACTGCAAAGAAACCGGCCGCTAAGAAGGCCGCAGCGAAGAAAGCTCCGGCTAAGAAGGCCGCAGCAAAGAAACCGGCCGCCAAGAAGGCCGCGGCTAAGAAGCCAGCAGCGAAGAAAGCTCCGGCTAAGAAGCCAGCAGCGAAGAAAGCTGCTGCGAAAAAGCCGGCAGCGAAGAAAGCTGCTGCGAAAAAGCCGGCAGCGAAGAAAGCTGCTGCGAAAA
>JAFMFB010000022.1 GCA_017856435.1 Burkholderiaceae bacterium | reverse complement strand
CAAAGTCAGCATCGGTGGCGGTGGCCTGGCTGGCCAGCACATACTTGGTGTTGAAAATGTTGAGGCCCTTGTTTTCCATAGCGCCCATGTTGAAGTCGCTGGTGGCCACAATCATGAAGCGCTCCAGATCCAGCGGCAGGCCAAAGCGCGCCTCGTCCCAGGCCACTGAAGCGATCAGCGAGTTCATCGCGTGCTCGGTCTTGTCCAGATCGCCCGGGCGCACATACACCTGCAGTAGGTGCTCGGCGCCATTGCGCGCAATGATGCGCTGCTCGCGCGCTACCAGCCGGCCCGCCACCAGGGCGAACAAGTAGCAGGGCTTCTTGTGCGGATCGACCCATCTGGCGAAATGGCGGCCATCGTCCAGCGTGCCCTGCTCGACCAGATTGCCGTTGGACAGCAGCACCGGGTAGCGCTGGGCATCAGCGCGCAGGGTCACGCTGTAGCTGGCCATCACATCAGGGCGGTCCAGAAAATAGGTGATGCGACGAAAGCCCTCAGCCTCACATTGGGTGAAAAACGAGTCGTTGCTGACATACAGGCCCATCAGCTTGCTGTTTTTCTCGGGCACGCAGGTGGTGAAGATTTCCAGCTGAAACGGCGCTTCGTCAGTGGGCAGGTTTTCCAGCACCAGCTGACCGGCCTCCATCTTGAAGCTGGTGCCCTGGCCATTGACCAGCACCCGCGCCAGGTTGAGCTCTTCACCGTCCAGACGCAGCGCCTGCGCGGCAACGGCCGGGTTGCGTCGCACGGTCATGCGGTTGAGCACCCGGGTCTTGGCCGGCTCCAGATCAAAGGTCAGATCGACGGTTTCAATCCAGTAGGCAGGGGCGGCGTAGTCCTGGCGGCGGATCACGGTGGGTTGTCCTTCACGCATGAGCAGCATGGCGGTACTCCTGAGAAATTAGCTTGGGCGATTTGCTTGTCAGCAAAGCCAAAGTGGGTTTGTTCATGAGGGAGCTTTCACTTGCAAGGCTCTATCCAGAAACTCGAACATGCGACGCTCGGCGTCGCGGGTATTGGCTTCATCATAGCGATAGACAACCGAATTGCCGCGCACATCGGTCTTGCGAAAATTATTCAGATGCCTGCAATCCCAGCAATGGGTGGTGCCCGCATAGAGATGCCACTCTACCGGAGCGCCGTTGTTTTTGGCAGCCTCCAGCTTGGGAATGCAATCCGAAGGCGGCGTTTCTGTGTCATCTGCGCCCATCATGACAAGCAGCGGCTTGTCAATGTCCGGATTGACCAACTCATACGGCATGCCAGAGGGCGGTTTCAGCGTGAAGCAGCCGGGATAAAGCGAAACTGCCGCTTTGAAGCGTGTGCCCTCACCCAGGGCAGTAGCCCACTGATTGCCGCTGAGCGCCACGCCCACCATGGCCCCCCAGGAATAACCGGCATGAGCTATTCGGGTCTTGTCCACAAAATCGAATTTCTGCAAATGGGCTGCGGCCTGCAAGGCGTCACGCACGCCACGCATGAAGGTGATGTTGCCCTTGGGCCCCATGCACACGGTATCGACACCGCGGGGGCCCAGGGTATCGATCAAAAATGCAACATACCCATGGCGCACCGCAATGCGTGCCCACTCGAGCATGGATTCGTTCTGTCTGAGCCCGTTGTGTAAACCACTGCATTGATGATGAAGCACAAGCGCAGGAAAGGGGCCAGTGCCCTCGGGCTTGTAAATCGCCATGGCCGCCTTGGCGTCTTCCAGTGCGCTCACCGTCGTAGGGAATACCAGGTCGGGTGCGCGCCCTGCAGTGGCACGCAAGGCCTCCGCGCTGGGCTGCGCATGGGTCAGCAAGGGTGTGGCCAGCCCAAGCACCAGTCCCAGCCCCAGTTTCAGAAGCAAGCGCGCAGTGCGGTCGTGCAGATGTGTCATGGTTGTTCCTCAATTAGTCGGGTGTTCATGCGGTGCTGAATCACCGATCACACCCCCTGCTTGAGTGAGGCCTCGATGAAGGCGTCCAGGTCACCATCGAGCACTTTCTGGGTGTTTGAAATCTCGACACTGGTGCGCAGGTCCTTGATGCGGCTCTGGTCCAGCACATAGCTGCGGATCTGGTGGCCCCAGCCGACATCGGTCTTGGTATCTTCCAGCTTTTGCTGTTCGGCCATGCGTTTCTTCATTTCATGGTCGTACAGGCGGCTGCGCAGGCGGCGCCAGGCCACATCGCGGTTGCTGTGCTGGCTACGGCTGTCCTGGCACTGCACCACGATGCCGGTGGGCACGTGAGTCAGGCGCACGGCCGAGTCGGTCTTGTTGATGTGCTGACCACCGGCGCCACTGGCGCGGTAGGTATCGGTGCGCACATCGGCCGGGTTGATGTCGATCTCGATCGAGTCGTCAATCTCCGGATAGACGAACACACTGGCAAAGCTGGTGTGGCGCCCGCCCGAGGAGTCAAAGGGGCTCTTGCGCACCAGGCGGTGCACGCCGGTTTCGGTGCGCAGCAAGCCATAAGCGTACTCGCCCTCGATCTTGATGGTGGCGCTCTTGATACCGGCGGTGTCGCCCGGGGTTTCATCCTCCACCGTAGCCTTGAAGTCCTTGCGTTCGGCGTACTTGAGGTACTGGCGCAAAAGCATGCTGGCCCAGTCGCAGGCCTCGGTGCCGCCAGCGCCGGCCTGAATGTCCAGAAAGCAGTTGCTGGGGTCAGCCGGCTGGTTGAACATGCGGCGAAACTCCAGCTTTTCAACGCTTTGGGCCAACTTGGCAGCTTCTGCCTCGATGGTCAGCAGACCGGACTCGTCCTCATCGGCACGGCTCATTTCATAGAGCTCGCTGTTGTCTGACAACTCGCTGCTCAGCAGGTCCAGCGTGAGCACGATATCGTCGAGCGCCTTTTTCTCCTTGCCAAGCTCCTGCGCCTTTTTGGGGTCGTTCCAGACGGCCGGGTCTTCCAGGGAAGCGTTGACCGTTCTCAGCCGTTCCGCTTTGGCATCGTAGTCAAAGATACCTCCGAAGCTCTTGGGTGCGCTGGCTCAGGTCGGCCAGTAGAGTGCCAATGGCATTGATGCGTTCTGCGTCCATCATGGGGAGGTATCCTGTCTGTAGTTGTAAGTGTCGCGGCTGGTGGGTTGGCTGGTCTTGACCTGGCATGGCAGGTCAGATGCCAACAACAAAACTGTATTTTAGTTTCGGTGACAAGTGCACACGCCCGGTCTGGACAATACGGCGTTAGCGGGCAAGAAAATCTTCGATCAGGGCGGCCACCTGCTGTGGCTGGTCATGGTGCAGCATGTGGCCCGCATCGGTCACGGTCGCGCTGCGGCAATCCTGCACGTTCTGCAGCCGCTGTTGGTATTCGATCAGCGAGTAACGACCCTGCCACCACTGCTGCATCTGGTTGTCACTGGCCTGCACCGAGAGCATGGGGGCGCGAATGGCGCGAAAGCAGGCCAAGGCCTCATCCACCCGGTAGAGATGGGCGCTGACCACCTTGTGCGCAGCGTCGCCCAGAATCTCCCATTGCCCCTGCGGGTTTTCGCTAGACCAGTGACGGGCCAGCCATTGGGCCTTGTCGGCACTTAGTCGAGGATTGGTTTTCATGAGACGCTGGGCCACACCGTCGATTCCTTCATAACTGCGCAACTGCAGCTCGCCGCGGTGCAGACGCTTGAGTTCATCAATCCAGCGGGCATAGCGCCCAGGGGCTTGGTCGGCCTGGGTGGCGGGCATGCCAAAGCCTTCCAGATTGATCAGGCGATGGATGCGCTCAGGGCGCACTCCGGCGTAGAGCATGGCGACATTGCCTCCCATGCTGTGCCCAAGCAGATCCACCGGCTGATCCTTGGCATAGTGGTCCAGCAGGATGTCCAGGTCTGCCAGGTAGTCGGGAAACCAGTAGTTGTCCGCCTGCGGCACCGGTGTCAGACCAAAGCCGCGCCAGTCGGGCGCGATGATGCAGCGCTGGTTGAAGAACTCCTGGCCCAGGGCGTCGATAACGAACTGGAATGAGGCCGCCACATCCATCCAGCCATGCAAGAGCACCAGAATGGGCTGTGCCGACGAGGGTCTGCCCCAGATCAAGACATGGTATTGAAGCTGGCGCACGCTGACAAATTCGCTGTGCGCCGGGCGTAGGGCTTGGTACATTTGCGTTGGGTCTGTTCTACAGGTTTCAGTCTGAATAGACACCCATCATAAGGAGGTTCACCATGGCAAGGTCCAGGAAGCGGGACGATTACTCGCAGTTGCACAGCCAGTTTCGCTGGCTGGTGCCAGAAGAATTCAATATGGCCGAAGTGTGCGTACGGCGCTGGGCGCAGAGCCCCGATGCTAGCCATCGGGTGGCTATTTATGCCGATGGCGCCGGCCTGGAGCCGCGCGCCTACAGCTACGCCGAACTGCAACACGAGGCCAACCGCCTGTCTTCGGCGCTGGCGTCACTTCGCATCGGCAAGGGGGACCGGGTGGCCATCGTGATGCCGCAGCGTTTTGAGACGGCCGTGGCCTATATGGCGGTGTTGCAGATGGGCGCGGTGGCGGTGCCCCTGTCGCAATTGTTCGGGCCGCAGGCGCTTGAGTTTCGACTGCGCGACAGCGAGGCCAAGGCCGCCATCTGCGACCAGAGCACCATCATGAACCTGCTCGAAGCACGTACCACCTGCGAAAGCCTGCGCCGCCTGATTGGTGTGGGTGCGGGCGCTGACGCCATGGCCGATCTGGACTACGCCATGTTGATCGCGCAGCACAGCCCGGAATACGCCCCGGTGTTGACCCGAGCCAATGACCCGGCGGTACTGATCTACACCAGCGGCACCACTGGCAACCCCAAGGGGGCGCTGATTCCGCACCGCGCGCTGATTGGCAACCTGAGCGGCTTTGTCTGCAGCCAGAACTGGTTTGGATTTGACCCGGACGCAGGCGGCAGACAAGGGGCGCAGCGACAGAGCAATGCCGTTTTCTGGAGCCCGGCGGACTGGGCCTGGACGGGCGGACTGATGGATGCCCTGCTGCCCACCCTGTATTTCGGGCGGCCGATCGTGGCCTGGAATGGCCGCTTCAGTCCGCAAGTGGCGTTCGACCTGATGCAGACCTATGGGGTGACCCACACCTTCATCTTCCCGACCGCCCTCAAGGCGATGATGAAGAGCTACCCGCATCCGCGTGAACAATTCAAGTTGAAGCTGCAGGCCATCATGAGTGCGGGCGAAGCGGTGGGGGACGCGGTCTTTGCCTACTGTGAGCAGGAGCTGGGGGTAACAGTCAACGAAATGTTTGGCCAGACTGAGGTGAACTACATCGTGGGCAATTGCAGCCGGCTCTGGCCCGCCCGCCCCGGCAGCATGGGCAAGGGATACCCGGGCCACCGGGTGGCTGTCATTGACGAAGCCGGTGAGGAGTGCGCTGCAGGCGTGCCGGGCGAAGTGGCCCTGCACCGGTTTGATGTGCAGGGCGACCCGAATCCGATTTTCTTTCTGGGCTACTGGAAAAATCCGCAGGCCACACTGGACAAGTACAGCGGTGACTGGTGCCGCACAGGTGACATAGCGGTGCGCGATGCGCAGGGCTACCTCTGGTACCAGGGCCGCACCGATGACATGTTCAAGGCGGCGGGCTACCGCATTGGTCCGAGTGAAATCGAGAATTGCCTGGTCAAGCACCCGGCCGTCGCCAACGCTGCCGTGGTGCCCAAGCCGGATACCGAGCGCGGCGCCCTGGTCAAGGCCTATGTGGTGCTGACCCCGGCGGCGCAACAGGAGCGAGGTGATGAACCGATCTCGCGGGAGCAATGGGAAACCCGGCTAGTGGCCGATCTGCAGCGCCATGTCAAGGGCCAGCTGGCACCCTACGAGTACCCCAAGGAAATTGAATTCATCGATGCCTTGCCGATGACCACCACCGGCAAGGTGCAGCGACGCGTGCTGCGCGAGCGCGAGCTTGAACATGCCCGACTGCATGCCAGGAACTGAGGGGCATGGACTAAACTCGCCGCAAGCTTAAAAACCAACGAGGAGTTTTTTCATGCAAACCGTCAGTTTGGGTCGCAGTGACCTGCAGGTGACCCCTATCTGCCTGGGCACCATGACCTTTGGCGAACAGGTGAACGAGGCCGATGCGCACTCGATCCTGGACCGCTCGCTGGAGCGGGGCGTCAAGTTCATCGATACGGCCGAGATGTACGCCGTGCCGCCGCGACCTGAGACCTTCAACCTGACCGAAAAGATTCTGGGCAGCTGGTTTGCCAAGCGACCGCAGGCCCGTCAGCAGATGGTGGTGGCCACCAAGGTGGCCGGTCCGTCGCGCGGCATGAACTGGGTGCGCAATGGCAGCAATGACCTGACGGCCGCTGATATTGAAGCAGCCTGCGAGGGCAGCCTCAGGCGCATGGGCATCGATGTGATTGACCTCTACCAGATCCATTGGCCGGTGCGCCATGTGCCGGCCTTTGGCGCGATGTATTTCGATCCGCAGAAGGACAATCCGCAGCTCACCCCCATTCACATCCAGCTGGAGGCGATGCAGCGACTGATCAAGGCGGGCAAGGTGCGTGCCTTTGGGCTTTCCAACGAAACGCCCTATGGCGTGCATGAGTTTGTGCGGCTGGCTGAGCAATACGGTCTGCCACGGGTGGCGACCGTGCAGAATGCCTACAACCTGATCAACCGCTCGGTTGAAAATGCGCTGGATGAAACCTTGCACCATTTGCAGGTGTCGCTGCTGGCCTATTCACCGCTGGGCTATGGCTTGCTGACAGGCAAATACGACAAGGGAGGTGCCACCGGGCCTGAGGCACCGCCTGCGGCTCGCATGACCTTGTTTGAGTCAGCCAGAAAGCAGCGCTGGGGCCGCTCGGAGTCCTTTGCGGCCGCCCGCCGCTATAACGCACTGGCACAGGAGCATGGGTTGACACCCACCCAGATGGCGCTGGCCTTTTGCTACACCAAATGGCAGGTCACCAGTACCATCATCGGCGTCACCACGATCGCTCAGTTGGACGAGGATATTGATGTCTGGGGCCGCAAACTTTCGCCCGAATTACTCCAGGCCATCGACCAGATTCGTTGGGAACTGCGCGACCCGGCGGTCTGAGCGCGAAGGCGTGCATCGTCTGCAGATGCGCAGTGACTGTGAATGCGCACTCAGGAAAAAACACAGCTGCTGCGACCATGTCGGCCGCGGCGGTCGCGGCGAGTTCTACAACCGTGTCTGAGTGGCGCCACCGCACTGTTGGCAACGGTTAGACTCAATATCAAAGTTCAAAACCAAAGTTCAACACCCTGGAGAAAAGCTCATGCAGATACGCGCAGCCGTCCTCGACCGCATGGAGATCCCGCGCCCCTACGCCAGCAACCATCCCCTGTCGGTTGAAACCGTCAACCTGTCGGGCCCCGGGCCAGGCGAGGTGCTGGTTCGCATCACCGGTGCCGGCCTGTGCCACTCCGACCTTTCGATCATCAACGGTGACCGGCCCCGTCCCATGCCGATGGCCTTGGGTCATGAGGCGGCGGGCATCGTGGAGGAAACCGGCGCGGGGGTGACAGACCTGCAACGCGGTGACGCTGTGGCGCTGGTGTTCGTGCCCAGTTGCGGGCACTGCCTGCCATGTCAGGAGGGCCGACCGGCGCTGTGCGAACCGGGCGCAGCGGCCAACACGGCCGGCACCATGGTTGGCGGCCACCGCCACCTTGCCCGCACCGATGGCACACCGGTCAATCATCAGGTGGGTGTTTCCTGCTTCGCCGAATACGCGGTCTGCAACCGCGGCTCGCTGGTCAAGATCGATGGCGACATACCGCCAGATGTGGCAGCTGTGTTCGGTTGTGCCGTGCTCACCGGGGCGGGCGCGGCCATCAATTCCGCCCAGGTTCGGCTGGGCCAGAGTGTGGCTGTGGTTGGTTTGGGCGGTGTGGGCCTGTCGGCGGTGCTGGGGGCACTGGCTGCCGGTGCGCGCGAGGTGATTGCCATCGATCGGCTACCGTCGAAACTGGAGACCGCGTTGAAGCTGGGCGCCACCCGCGCCATGCGCGCCGATGACCCTGACCTGATCGACCAACTGAAGGCCGTCACCCGTGGTGGTGTGGATGTGGCTATCGAAGCGGCCAGCAGCGTGGAGGCGCTGGAAATTGCCTACCGCATTACCCGCCGCGGTGGCACCACGGTCACTTGCAGCCTGCCCAACCACCGGCATACCTTCAATCTGCCGGCGGTGAATCTGGTGGCCGAGGAACGCACCTTGAAGGGCAGCTACCTCGGCTCGGCTGTGCCGGCGCGCGACATTCCGCGCTTCATCGACCTCTACCGCGCAGGCCGCCTGCCGGTGGACAAGCTGATCACCCACCGGCTGACGCTGGACCAGATCAACGAAGGCTTTGATCGCCTGGCCGACGGCGAGGCGGTGCGGCAGATCATCCTGTTCTGAAGCTGATTTCCCACTGCGGGCGTGGATCGCACGCCGGCACGCATGGCAAAGTCATCCCACGTCTCGGAAACCCCCGCCACCCAGATGCTCAAGGCGCACGGGGTGGCGTTCAGTGAGCATCCCTATGCGTATGTGGAGGATGGCGGTGCGCAGTACAGCGCGCAAGTGTTGGGCTGGGATCCGTATGCGGTGGTGAAGACCCTGATCATGCAGGACCAGGACGCCAAGCCCCTGATCGTGCTGATGCACGGCAACTGCAAGGTCTCAACCAAGAACCTGGCGCGCCAGATCGGGGCCAAGTCGGTGCAGGCCTGCCAGCCCGAGGTGGCCAACCGGCACAGCGGCTATCTGGTGGGCGGCACCTCACCGTTTGGCACGCGACGTCAGATGCCGGTTTATGTTCAAGAAAGCATCCTGGCGCTGCCGAGCATCCTGATCAACGGCGGGCGGCGCGGCTTTTTGGTGCAGATCGCGCCCCAGGTCTGCGTGCAACTGCTTGGCGCCCAGGCGGTGCAGTGTGCGCTGGCGCAATAGCTGGCTGTTCAGGGGCCCGGCCTGGCGACAAGCTTTTCAACACCAGCATCCATCGATGCTGGGCAACAATGGGTTGCAGACAAATCTCGCAGCTAAGCCAGGCTCAGGCCACCATGTCCAGCAGTTTGAGTCGCTGCACCTTGCCCGAGGGGCCGCGTGGCAGCTCCTGAACAAAGTGAAATACCTTGGGGGTTTTGTAGCGGCCCAGGTGACTCAGGCAGAAATCCCTCAGAGCAGGTTCATCCAGTGACTGTTCGGGCCGCAGCACGATACAGGCCATGATGTCCTGCCCATAGTGGCGATCCGGGATGCCCACCGCCGCGGCATCAAGAATGGCAGGATGCTGCAGCAAGGCCTCATCGATCTCGCGCGGGGCGATGTTTTCACCGCCCTTGATGATCAGCTCCTTGATTCGTCCAGTCACAAAGAAAAAACCGTCGCTGTCACGATGGCCCAGGTCGCCGGTGCGCAGCCAGCCGTCGGGGGTGAAGGACGAGCGGGTCGCCTCGTCGTTCTTGTAATAGCCGCGCATCACATTGGGACCGCGGATGGCAATTTCGCCAGTCTGACCGTCAGGCACCGGGCGCAGGTCACCGTCAATCACCTGGGCTTCACAGCCCGAGGCGCGGCCCACGGCACCAACCTTGCGCTGCGCGGGATCCAGCGGGTTGGAAAATGATGGGGCCACAGTCTCGGTCAGTCCCATGGTCTCGATGATGCCAATGCCAAATTTGCGCTCGAACGCGCGCAGGTGTTCAGGCGGCAGGGCGGCCGAGGCCGACCGGCAAAAGCGGATGCGTGAGGTGCGCGCTTTATCGGGCGCCTCGCCTTCGAGCAGGTAGGAAATCATGGTGGGCACCACATTGATCCAGGTGCATTCGCGCTCGATCGCCTGCGCCCAGAAGCGGGCAGCAGAAAACTTCGGGGGCATGGCCAGGCTGCCCCCGTGGGCCAGCGGCGCCAGCATGGTCACCGCAAAGGCATTGATGTGGTAGAGCGGGAGCACCGCCAGCACCCGGTCGCCTGCCACCAGCCCGTGTTCCTGGGAGATGGCGTGGGCGTTGGCTGCCAGATTGGACTGGGTCAGCATCACCCCCTTGGGTTTGCCAGTGGTGCCTGAGGTGTACATCAGCAGGGCCAGCCGGTCAGCCGGGGGTGGCGGCGTCTGGGCCGTCTGCTCGGGCAGACAATCCGCGTCTGGCGCGCTGACCCAGACCGCCACTGGCCGACCAATATCGGACAGCATGGCGCGTATGGGTGTTTCCCACTCCGGGCCGACGATCACCATCTTGCAGTCGGAGTGCTCCAGCACATAGCGCATCTGCTCCGGCTGGGACAGCAGGTTGATCGGGTTGACGCACCAGCCGCCATACATCGCGCCCAGCAGCAGGCGCAAGGTTTGCAGACCATTGGGCATGACGAGGGAAACTGTGTCGCCGGGTTGCAGGCCGTGCGCCAGCAGCAGGGCAGCAACCTGATGGCAGGCACGCGCCAGGTCGGCGTAACTCAGGGTGGACTGGCCCTCGCCATCAGTGGCGTAGAGGGCCTGAGGCCGCAGCACGGCCTGCTGATCGATCAGCGTGCGAACCGTGGAGCTCATGCCTGGCCGTATTTCTCGAAGTAGTCGCCAAAGATGGCCTGCTCAGTGGGCATGTTCTCGGCAATCGGGCGAGAGATGCGGGTGATGTTCAGGTAGTGGCGGTAATTCATGTTGTCGGAAAAATTGTTCTTACCCCAAGTGCCGCAGCCCATGGACAGGGAGAACGGCAGGCCGTTGTCAAAGCTGCCGCCGGTGGCGATGCAATGGGCCTGGTCAACAATCACGCGCGACACCGGCAGCGTCAGGCCAAGTTGCAAAGCGCGTTCGGGCTTGGTGCTATGCAGCCCGACCGAGTGGCCAGCGCCCTGGTAGGCATAGATTTTCTGGACAACAGCGGCCGCATCGTTGAAATCCCTGGCCCGGTACAGAGTCAGGACCGGGCAGAGCTTTTCTCCGGAGAAGGGATGTGCGGGGCCAAAACCGTCTTCCTCAACCAGCAACATGGTGGGCGCGCGTTGGGCAATCTCGCTCAGGCCAGCGCGCTCTGCCACCACTTGGGCCGATTGGCCGGTGACCGCTGGTGACAGTTTTCCCTGTGGCCACATCAGGGCCTGCAACCGGGCTTTTTGTTCGGTGTTGAGGAGGACGGCGCCGCGCTGGCACAGCGCAGCGATGGCTCTATCCCGAATGGCTTCGATCAGCACCAGGCTGTTTTCAGAGGAACAGCTGGTGGCGTTGTCGAAGGTTTTGGAGCGCAGGACACGGTCTGCGGCCAACTGGATATCTGCGGTTTCATCGATGATGCCCGCCACATTGCCGGCCCCCACACCGAAGGCGGGCGTGCCGCAGGTGTAGGCTGCGCGCACATTGGCCTGCGATCCGGTGGCCACCACCAGATCGCTTTGGCGCATCAGCTCCAGGGTGGCGGCCTTGCTGACCGGCGAGGGCAGCAGTTGCACTAGGTCACGCGGAGCACCGATGCGGTCGAACTGGCCATGGATGAACTCAATCAGGCGTTGGCTGGTAGCCCACCCTTTGGGGGATGGCGCCACAATTACCGCGTTGCGGCCCTTGAGGGCGTTGATGATCTTGTTGGCCGGAGTAGCCGCCGGGTTGGTGGACGGAGTGATGGCGCACACCACGCCCACCGGCCTGGCGATTTCGGTCAGGCCCTTGACGGGGTCTTCACGGATCACCCCCACCGACTTGGCGCCTTGCAGGTCACGCAGCAGTCCGAAGGTCTTGCGATAGTTTTTCCGGACCTTGTCCTCGACATTGCCAATGCCGGTGTCGGCAACGGCCAGCTCGGCCAGTTCACGGTTGCGCGCCGGCTCGATGATGGCCCATCCTGCGGCGGCCACCAGCTCATCCACCCGCGCCTGGTCATAGCCCTCGGCCACGCGCTGGGCAGCGCGGGCGCGGGCGATGAGTTGCTCCACCGTGGCAACAACGTCTTCGCTGACTGCTGAACTCATTTCAATTGACCTTGATGTTGGCGTCTTTGGCCAGTTTGGCCCATTTGGGCAATTCGTCGGCCACCACCTTGCCCAGGGCTTCAGGGGTGCCACCCACGGCTTCACTACCCTGGGCCAGCAGCTTTTCCTTGACCGCCGGGTCAGCCAGGACCTTGTTCAGTGCCGCGTTGAGCTTGTCGATGATGGGCCGTGGGGTTTTGGCCGGTACGAACATGGCATACCAGGAGTCGACTTCAAAGTCAGGGACACCGGCTTCCTGCATGGTAGGGACATCTGGGAAAGCGGCGCTGCGCTTGAGCGTGGACACTGCCAGCGCTTTGAGTTTGCCGCTCTTGACGAACTGGGCAGCTGCCGGAATCGAAACCCACAGGAAGGGAACTTGTCCGCCCATAACATCGGTCACAGCCGGGCCACCGCCACGATAGGGAACATGAACGGTCTTGACACCCATACGGATGTTGAAGAGTTCACCAGCCAAGTGGCCTGGTGAGCCGTTACCCACCGAGGCGTAAGAAATAGCACCCGGTTGGGCCTTGGCCATCTTCACCATGTCAGCCACGGTGTTGGCAGGAACTTGCGGATTGGCCACCAGGATTTGCGGCAGGGAGGCTGCCATGCCGACGGGCAGAAAGTCGCGCACCGTATCAAAGGACAGCTTGGTGTAGATCGCCGGGTTGATAGTGTGTGAACTCAGGGTGAAGAGGGCGGTGTAGCCATCGGGTGCGGCGCGCGAGACCACCTCGGTGCCGACGGAGCCGCCGGCGCCACCCTTGTTTTCGATGATTACGGGTTGACCCAGCACAGTCTGCAATGGGGTTTGGAGGATGCGTGCGATCACATCAGTGCCACCACCGGGCGGGTAGGGCACCAACAGGCGGATCGGTTTGTCCGGATAGGCGCCGGCCTGGGCCAGGCTGGCAATAGGTTGCGCCAAGCCGAGCAAGGCCAACAAGGCAGCGATGAGAGGTTTGCGACGGGAGGAAAGTAGCTTCATCAAAGTCTCCTTTGGGTTGGGATCAAATGGGGCGATGTGGACTCGCTTCGGTCGGGGTGACCCAACAACTGGCTGGCATCGCGGGCGCAAGCCATCAGTTGCTCGGACAGGGTACGGGCCTGGGCCCGTTGAAATCGGATCGACGGGACGCTCATGCCGATGGCCGCCAGGGGCTGGCCCCTGGCGTTGAACACCGGCGCGCCCAGGCCGCAGACGCCAAGACGCCACTCTTCCCGATTTTCGGCCCAGCCGCGAGTGCGGGTGCGTTGCAGATCGGCATGCAGGGCTTGAAAGTCGATGATGGTGTTGGGCGTGTGAGGCAGCAGTTTTCCAAACAGCGCCTGCAGGGACTGGGCATCGTGCCCAAGTGCGGCCAGCAGCGCCTTACCGGAGGCCATGCAATAGGCGGGCGCACGACCGCCGATGCGCGAGTAAGCAGCTACCGGCAAGGGGCTGTCGAACTTGTCCAGGTAGATGATTTCGGCGCCTTCAAGCACGGTCAGGTGGATAGCCTCTGCGCTGGATTGCGCCAGTCTGGCCAACAGCGGGCGGATCAGGGCTTTGAGGTCCAGCCCGTCTTCCACCAGCGCACCCAGTTCAAACAGGCGCAGACTGGGCCGGTAGGTACTGGTGATGGGGTTTTGGACGGCCCACCCACATTCCACCAGGGTCTGCAGCGTGCGGTGTGCATTGCTTCGAGCCAGGCCAAAGGCCTGGGCCACCTCCATCACCCGGCAGTCGCGTTGCTGACGAGCGAGCCAATCCAGCACGGCAAGCCCCTTGGCCAATGTCGAATCCATGATCCGCTCGTTCTATTATTTGGAATTGAATATTAATCTTTGGAATGACTATAGCAGGCGAGTCTGCTTTGTCAACCGGGCTAGCCCGGGTGCAGGCGAGCCCGGGCATTGGGCTCAATGTCAACGGGTTCAGGCTCGCATGCGCCGTCCAAGCAACTGGATCACTTCAGCAAACAAAGCGTTGCCCGCCGAGGCAGACAGGTCCAGCGCCTGGCTGCGGCTGTAGTAGGGGCTCAGATCCAGCCCCACGCCAAGGGCAAAAATTTCGATACTGCTGTCCCGCTCATGGCGCTGGACCACCTGCTGCAAGTGATTGTCCAGATAGAAAGCGTCATTGGCCAGGCTGGTGGCGCCATCCATGGGGCAACCGTCTGAAATCACGATCAGCAGCTTGCGTGGCTCTTCGCGCCGGTGTAGCCGGGCGCAGGCCCAGTCAACCGCCTCGCCGTCAATGCTTTCGCGAAACAGGTCCCCCTTGAGGAGGGCGGCCATGGCGGTGCGGGCTTGTCGCCAACTGGTTCGAACATCCTTGAAGACAATATGGCAGAGCTCATTGAGGCGACCGGGGTGCGGCGGACGTCCGGCGCGCAGCCAGTCACGTTGTGCCCGTCCGCCTTGCCAGCCGCCAGTGGTGAAGCCCAGGACCTCACTGGGGACCTCGGCCAGCTCCAGGGCCCGCACCAGGCTATCGGCCAGCATCGCCACTGACGGCTGGTGCTCACGCATCGAGCCCGAGCAGTCGATCAGGAGGCTGACCACGGTGTTGGCCACAGGTGTCTGGCGTTCCAGCTTGAACAGGCGCCGCTCGGTGGGTGAGCTGATCAGTTGGGCCAGTCGGCGGCCATCCACCAGGCCTTCCTCCAGGGCGGTGTCCCAGCCCTCACGCTGGGGTTGTGCCAGCAGGCTCTTGAGTGCACGGGCCAGCCGGGGAAAATTGATGTGCTGGGCCGCGATGTGTTGGTCAAGCTGTTCACGCAGTTGGACGAGTTCACCCAGCCGCGCCAGGTTCTGCGCCCGGACCTCCCGGTCGTAGGCCTGTGTGAAGATCCGATAGCCATCCGGGCTGGTCTCAAACAGACGGCTGCGCCCGGTCACCACGCTGGGCAACTGTTCGGGCATGTCTTTGCCGACCTGCATGACCAGCCGGAAGGCTGCCCGCTCAATGTCTTCCTGCGCCTGCGCGGTGAGGCGCTCACGGCTTTCTTCGTCAGCCGATGCCGCCATCATCTGCGCCACTTGCAGTGCGATGTTGCGTGCGTGCTGGGCGTAGGCCTGCTGATCGAAGCGGGTGACGCGCAGGGCGTGCATGTCGCGCCCGATCACGGGGCCAATGCCGGCACGTGTACTTTCCAGCAAATCCTCGATGGCATGGGGCACCGGACTGAGCAGCACCCGGGCGCGGCACATTTGGGTGACGCAAAACAGCAGGATGCCATGCGAGGTGTCGGCCAGCCCACTGGCCACAAAGGCTAGCGACCAGGCCTCAAAGCTGTGGGCCAGGTTCTCGCGCAGACCCGGCATGGCCGGGTCGGCCAGGGACTCGACCCGGATCTGTTCAAGCAGGTCAAAGACCAGGCTTTGCACTGGCTCGCTGGGTGACAGGGCGCGATGCAGCGCCGCATCCGAGTGGGTCAGCCGCAAGGCCAGGCCATCGGCAGCACCCCGAAAGGTCAGGAAGTCATCGCGCTCGATATCGGGATGCAGGTGGGGCGCGTACAGCGGAAGCGGCTTGCGCCCGCGGTGCAGGTGATGGCCACGAAAATGCAGATCTGCCTGACCTGACAAGGCGCGTATCGACGCGGCGCAGAGTTCTTCCACCCGTTGCTGGTGGCGCACCTGTTGCTGGATGTCGCGCATGGCGGGCGGAGGGTCAGCCGGCCTTAGCGACCCGCTGGCTGGAGCGCAAACGACTCGTCAAGTTCACGGCCAAAGCAGCGCTGAAAATATTCAGCCACCACCGCCCGTTCAGCCTCGTCGCACTTGTTGACAAACGATAGCCGAAAGGCGTGGGCTGGGTCAGGAAAAATCGCCAGATTCTCGGCCCAGTTGATCAGGGTGCGGGGCGACATCAGGGTGGACAGGTCGCCTGCGGCAAAGCCCTTGCGGGTGAGCTCGGCCACCGCGCGCATGGCGCTCAGCAAGGCCTGATGCGCTTCACCGGCCAGTGCTGGAACACGGGCTGCAACGATGGCGATTTCTTCCTCGCGGGGCAGGTAATTGAGCGTGGCCACAATGTTCCAGCGGTCGATCTGGGCGTGATTCAGCCGTTGGGCACCGTGGTACAGGCCATTCATATTGCCCTGGCCGATGGTGTTGGAGGTGGCAAACAGCCTGAAGTGGGGGTTGGGGTCAAGCACCCGGTTCTGGTCCAGCAAGGTGAGCTTGCCGCCCTGCTCGAGAATGCGCTGGATGACAAACATCACATCGGGACGGCCGGCATCGTATTCGTCAAAGATCAGGGCCACTGGCCGTTGCAGCGCCCAGGGCACGATGCCCTCCTGAAACTCGGTAACCTGCTGGCCGTCCCTGATCACCACTGCATCCTTGCCCACCAGGTCGAGTCGGCTGATATGGCCGTCCAGGTTGACCCGCACGCAGGGCCAGTTCAGGCGCGCGGCAACCTGCTCGATGTGGGTGGACTTGCCGGTGCCATGCAGGCCTTGCACCATCACACGTCGGTTGTGGGTGAAGCCCGCCAGAATAGCCAGGGTGACCTCGCGATTGAAGCGGTACACGCTGTCAATTTCAGGCACGTGTTCATCGCGCTGGCTGAAAGCGGGCACCATGAGGTCGGTTTCAATGCCAAAGACTTCTTTGGCGCTGAGCAGGCGGTCGGGTTGGTTCATCATGTTGGGTCGTTCAGGTTGCACTGGCATCAGGCACGGCTGGCTTGGGGCGCTGCGGACGTTTCATCCTCGATATGGCTCAGGGCCTTGGCAGCGCGTTGCAGGGCAGGCAGCCAGCGCAGGGCTTGTTCGCGTGAGCTGCGCAGGATCGGCGCCTGTACCGCCAGGCAGACGCTGGCACGTCCATGGGCCGAGGGCACGCCCACGGCCAGGCAGAGCAAGCCCGGCAGAAATTCTTCATCGTCAAAGGCATAACCATCACGGCGGATCTGTTGGAACTCCTGTTCCAGCGCGCTTAGGCTGACCAGGGTTTTGGCGGTATAGCTTTGCAGCGGGGTCTGCTCCAGCAGGCGGCGTCGCTGCGCCGGGCTCATGTTAGCCAGGAACAGCTTGCCACTGGCAGAGCAATGGGCCGGCACCCGGGAGCCGGGATGCAGGTAGAAGCGCAAGGGCGCGGCCGTCTCAACCCGGTCCAAGTACACCACCTCACCACCGATCAGGGTGGTGATGTTGCAGCTTTCACCCAGCTCCTCCACCAATTGCCGCAAGATCAGGTGCCGAGCGCTGTTGAGGGTGTTGTTGAGCAGCAGGTTTTCAGCCAGGGCGCGCAACCTGACCCCGGTGCCATAGTGGCGTCCATCCTGCTCGCGCTGCAGCAGTCCGGCCGCTTCCAGTTGGCCCAACATGCGGTGCAGGGTGGGTTTGGGATAACCGGTCTCTTCCACCAGGTCCTGCAAGTTGTAGAGACGATCCTTGCTGGCCATCAGCTCCAGCAGGGCAAACAAGCGCAGTGCGGGCGTGTCACTTTGGAAGTCTGAGGGCTCGGTGCCGGGGTGGGGAACCAGTTTCATGGGGCAGCAACTTTAGTGTTGACGGTGGCGTGGAGGTGGCGTATAGTACGCCAAAATTTCAATAAACGGTACAAATCGTTTCGTTTTTTATTTATTTGACCTATGGAGATTATTTTATGAACGCGCCCCAGCCAATCCATTCACGTACCGTCGTGAGTGGCAACCAGAAAATGACGCCTTCGGAGGCCTTTGTTGAAACCATGGTTGCGCAGGGTGTTGACACCTTGTTTGGCATCATGGGCTCAGCCTTCATGGATGCCATGGATATTTTTGCACCAGCAGGCATTCGCCTCATTCCCGTGGTGCATGAACAGGGTGCTGCCCATATGGCCGACGGCTATGCCCGAGCCAGTGGCCGCCATGGGGTGGTGATTGGACAAAACGGCCCGGGCATCAGCAACTGCGTGACCGCCATCGCGGCGGCCTACTGGGCGCACAGCCCGGTGGTGATGATTACGCCTGAGACCGGCACCATGGGCATGGGGCTGGGGGGCTTCCAGGAGGCCAATCAGTTGCCCATGTTCCAGGAGTTCACCAAGTACCAGGGACATGTGAACAATCCCAAGCGTATGGCGGAATTCACCGCGCGCTGTTTTGATCGGGCCATGTCCGAGATGGGTCCGACCCAGCTGAATATTCCGCGTGATTATTTCTATGGTGAGATCAATTGTGAAATTCCCAAGCCGATGCGGGTGGAGCGTGGCGCGGGCGGTGAAAACAGCCTGAACGCGGCGGCCGAGTTGCTGGCAACTGCCAAGTTCCCGGTGATCCTGTCCGGCGGCGGCGTGGTGATTGGCGACGCGGTGCAGGAGTGCCAGGCCCTGGCGGAACGTCTGGGTGCCCCCGTGTGCAACGGCTATCTGCGCAACGACAGTTTCCCGGCCAGCCACCCCCTGTGGGCGGGTCCCCTGGGTTATCAGGGCAGCAAGGCCGCCATGAAGTTGATGAGCCAGGCCGATGTGGTGATCGCACTGGGTTCGCGCATGGGTCCGTTTGGTACCTTGCCGCAACACGGCATGGATTACTGGCCCAAGGACGCCAAGATCATCCAGGTCGAGGCCGATCACACCAACCTGGGTCTGGTCAAGAAAATCAATGTTGGCATCCATGGCGATGCCAAGGCGGTGGCCAAGGCCCTGCTGGCCCGTCTGGCCGGCAAAACCCTGGTTTGCGATGTCACCAAGGTCGCGCGTGCCGGCAAGATTGCCGAAGAAAAAGCGGCCTGGGAAAAAGAGCTCAGTGACTGGACCCACGAGCGCGATGCCTACAGCTTGGACATGATCGAAGAGGCCAAGGGAGAGAAAACCTTTGCCGGCGGTCACTACCTGCACCCGCGCCAGGTCCTGCGTGAACTGGAAAAGGCCATGCCGCCGCGCGCCATGGTGTCCACCGACATCGGCAACATCAACGCGGTGTCCAACAGTTACCTGCGCTTCGAAGAGCCGCGCAGCTTCTTTGCGCCGATGAGCTTTGGCAATTGCGGCTACTCCCTGCCCACCATGATTGGTGCCAAGCTGGCCTGCCCCGAGCGCCCGGCCATTGCCTATGCCGGCGACGGCGCCTGGGCCATGAGCATGGTCGAGATCATGACGGCAGTGCGTCACAACATTCCGGTGACGGCCGTGGTGTTTCACAACCGTCAATGGGGTGCCGAGAAGAAAAACCAGGTTGACTTCTACAACCGACGTTTTGTCGCCGGTGAACTCGAGAGCCCGAGCTTTGCCGGAATTGCCCAAAGCATGGGGGCTGAAGGCATTGTGGTGGACGATATCGAGCAGGTTGGTGCAGCGCTGAAAAAGGCGATCGATCTGCAGATGAACCAGAAGAAGACCTGCGTGATCGAAATCATGTGTACCCGTGAGCTGGGAGACCCTTTCCGTCGCGACGCACTGTCCAAGCCGGTTCGCTTCCTGGATAAATACAAAGACTACGTCTAGGTGGCAGCCGGTGGTCCTGTGCCGCTGCCAATGGGCCTGACCTTCAAGGTTGCCTTGTGAGTGATCAGCCATCCCATCCCCGGTTAAGCGCCTTGGTCGAGCGCGCTGCCCGGCGCGCGACCCACGCGTCGGCGCCGGTGCTGGCGCTGGTGCATCCGTGTGACCGCTTGGCCCTGGAGGTGGCGGTACAGATGTCGGCCAGCGGACTGGCGCGCCCGATGCTGGTGGGCGGGCGCGATCTGATTCGGCGTGCGGCGGATGACAGCGCCATTGAGATCGACGATTTTGAAATCATTGCCACCGACCCGGCCCCAGCGGTGGCGGCCCAGCACGCTGCCGAACTGGCCAGGCAGGGCGTCGTCGGCGCCCTGATGAAAGGATCGCTGCATACCGATGAACTGATGTCAGCGGTGGTCAGCAAGTCGGCGGGCCTGCGTACCGACAGACGCATCAGCCACGCTTTTCTGTTCGATCTGCCCCGCTATCACAAGCTGCTGGCGCTGGCCGATTGTGTGGTGAACATCCAGCCTGATCTCAAGACCAAACGCGACATCCTCAGCAACGCGCTGGCCTTGCTGCGACAGCTGGGTGTCTCACGACCCAAGGTTGGCATTGTGGCCGCGGTGGAAACCGTCAACCCGGCCATTGCCGCCACCCTGGATGCACAAGCGCTGGTGGCAATGGCGCGCGATGGTGCCTGGCCCGGCGCCGTGATCGAAGGGCCCTTCGGTTTTGACAATGTCATTTCTGCCGAAGCCGCCCGCATCAAGAAAATCGACTCCGAGGTGGCTGGCGATCCGGACCTGCTGCTGATGCCGGACCTGAACGCCGGCAACATGCTCTACAAGAGCTTCAACTACATCGGCGGCGGCGACTGCGCGGGTCTGGTGCTGGGTGCCAAGGTGCCGATTGTGTTGACCTCGCGCGCCGATTCGGTGCCGTCACGTCTGGCCTCCGTGGCCCTGGCAGTTCTGGCCACGAGAAGTTCAACGCCTGATTATTGAGCCAAGGCGTACTTGAACATTGCGTCGGTGGTTTTGCAGCTGAAAGCTTGTCTAGAAAAATGTGTACATTTCAGCCTGCTTGGTCGGTCAATTCGATCTTCGCTTTTCTTGTTTTCACCTAATCGTTCCTTTCACGGAGGAGACAACTATGGATCGACGCAATTTTTTTCAGAGCTCTGCCCTGGTCGCTACAGGCGCTGTCACCGGCTGCGCCCTGCCAGGCGTGGCCCAGCAAGGCGCCAAAACGCCGTTTGATGTACCAGCCACCTACATTCCGATTGTTGGCTCTGATGAAAAGTTTCCGGTGCGCCGAATCTATTGCATTGGCCGCAATTACCGCGCTCACGCCATTGAGATGGGCTCCAACCCGGACCGCGAGCCGCCTTTCTTCTTTCAGAAACCGACCGATGCGATTCAGTATGTTGCCACTGGCACGGTGGCGGATCACCCCTACCCACCGCTCACCAAGAACTACCACTACGAGGTGGAACTGGTAGCCTGCCTGGACAAGGGAGGGCGCAACATTCCGGTGGCCAAGGCGCTGGAGCATGTCTATGGCTACACCTTGGGCTTGGACATGACCCGGCGCGACCTTCAGCGCGCCATGGGCAACGAGAAAAAGCCCTGGGAAATCGGCAAGAGCTTTGACCATTCGGCACCGATCGGGGCGATTCACAAGGTCGGCCAGATTGGGCACTTCTCCCAGGGTGCCATCTGGCTGAAGGTCAACGGTCAGATGAAGCAAAACGCCAACCTGAACCAGATGATCTGGTCAGTGGCCGAGCAGATCAGCAAACTGTCCGAGGCGTTCGAACTGTTTCCTGGCGACATCATTTACTCGGGCACACCGGACAAGGTGGGCCCGGTGGTGCGCGGCGATGTGATCGACATTCATATCGACAAGCTGCCCGGGCTCAGCATCAAGATCGTCTGATCGAGCGCGCCCACAGTAACCTGCGACAAGTCGCAGGTCTGGAGAACTTGATTTGAATACTGTCATGCCATTGTTGGTCGGCCTGCTGGCCTATCTGATCGGTTCGCTGTCCTTTGCAGTCATCGTCAGCCGGGTGCTGGGTCTTAATGACCCGCGCACCTACGGCAGCAAGAACCCGGGGGCCACCAATGTGTTGCGATCGGGCTCGAAAAAGGCGGCTGTACTGACCTTGCTGCTCGACGCCGTCAAGGGCTGGCTGCCGGTGGCGCTGGTGGGCTGGTACGGTAAGCCTTATGGGCTGGAAGAGGGCACGCTGGCGCTTGCGGGCATGGGGGCTTTTGCCGGGCATCTGTACCCGGTATTCTTCAAGTTTCAGGGCGGCAAGGGGGTGGCCACCGCGTTGGGCGTGTTGCTTGGGTTCGAGGTGTGGCTGGGTCTGGCCACCCTGATGACCTGGGTGATCGTGGCTTATTTTTCCCGTTACTCCTCGCTGGCGGCCCTGGTTTCGGCCCTGTTCGCGCCAGCCTACTACCTCTTTGGGGGCGGCGTGGCCTGGGTGATGGCCGGTCCGGTGCTGTTGGCAACGGGCGTGATGAGCCTGCTGTTGATCTACCGTCACGCCCAGAATATCGGGCGCCTGATCAATGGCACCGAAACCCGGATTGGCCAGAAAAAGTCCTAGCCCCAGCCCTTAATCGCGAAAATTATTGAATGACAGCGGGACATCCGTAATGTCCTTGCGGATCAGCGCCATGGCCGCCTGCAGGTCATCGCGCTTGGCGCCGCTGACGCGCAGCTTGTCCTCCTGGATCGAGGCCTGCACCTTGAGCTTGCTGTCCTTGACCATGCGCTGAATTTTTTTGCCCAGCTCGGACTCGATGCCATTGCGCACCTGGATCAGCTTCTTCACCTTGTCACCCCCCATCTTTTGCAGCTCACCAATGTCCAGAAAGCGCACATCGACCGACTGCTTGGTCAGCTTGTTGCGCAGCACGTCGATGATCTGTTCGATCTGGAAGTCGGCATCGCCGATGACGGTGATTTCCTTGTCACGGATGTCAATGCTGGCCGAGGTGCCCTTGAAGTCAAAACGGGTGCCGATTTCCTTGGCGGCGTTATCCACCCCGTTTTTCACTTTCACCATGTCGGCTTCACATACTGTGTCAAATGAGGGCATGTTGTGTTTCCTTCAGAGCGGATGCTGTTGTTGCCCGCGCAGGCAATGAGAGAATGGTGTCAATGTTAGTCGAGAAAAATGTTCCGCTGCAGTCGTGCAACAGTTTTGGCATCGTGGCCAAGGCGCATACCCTGGTCCGTGTGCGCACCGAAGACGATGCCCGCGCAGCCGCGCTGGACCCGGCCCTGAGCGGGCAAGCCAGGTTTGTGCTGGGTGGCGGCACCAATATTGTGCTGACTGGCGATGTCAGGCCGCTGGTCCTCAAGGTGGAGATCATGGGCCGACGGCTGGTGAGCGAAACCGATCGTGCCTGGGTGGTGGAGGCTGGGGCGGGCGAATCCTGGCATGAGCTGGTGCGCTGGACGCTGGCGCAGGGCTGGCCAGGCCTGGAAAACATGGCGCTGATTCCGGGCACGGTGGGGGCGGCGCCAGTGCAGAACATAGGCGCCTATGGCGTGGAGTTGCAGGATCGTTTTGAGTCCCTGGAAGCGATTGATCTGCACAACGGACAGACATTGACCCTGGACGCTTCCCAGTGCGGTTTCCGTTACCGCGATTCAGTCTTCAAGCATCTGCCATCAAGCCAGCAGGCGATGGGGCTGGCGGGGCGGGCCTTGATCACCCGCGTGCGTCTGCGTCTGCCCAAACCCTGGGAGCCTGAACTGGGTTACCTGGATCTGCAGCGCAAGGTGCAGGAGACCGGCTCGACTCAACCCTCGGCCCAGCAGATTTTTGACTGGGTCTGCGCCATCCGGCGGGCCAAGTTGCCTGACCCTGCCGAAATCGGCAACGCCGGCAGCTTTTTCAAGAACCCTACGGTCAGCCCGGAACAATGCGCAGACATCATCGCGCGGGACCCGGGCATCGTGCATTACGTCCTGGATGATGGCACGGTCAAGCTCGCTGCAGGCTGGCTGATCGATGCCTGCGGCTGGAAGGGCAAAAGCATTGGCATGGCCGGGGTCTATGACAAGCAGGCGCTGGTGCTGATCAACTTGGGACGCGGCGAGAGTGGCGCCACCGGCGGCGAGGTCATGACGCTGGCCAAGGCGATCCAGACCAGTGTCTATGAACGCTTTGGCATTTTGCTGGAGCCCGAGCCGGTGGTGGTGTAAGAGAGAACCCTGAAGCGGCTGCACAAAAGCCTTCATCGACGAATGGGATAATCGGCGCATGAGCGGCAACACCTTCGGACATCTCTTTGCGGTCACCAACTTTGGTGAGTCTCATGGCCCGGCCATTGGCTGCGTGATCGATGGCTGCCCGCCCGGCATGGCCTTGAGCGAGGCCGATATCCAGCCCGATCTGGATCGGCGCCGGCCCGGCACCTCCAAGTTTGTGACCCAGCGCAATGAACCTGACGCGGTTGAAATCATCTCCGGTGTCTACCAGGGCCTCACCACCGGGACCCCGATCTGCCTGCTGATCCGTAACACCGACCAGCGCAGCAAGGATTACAGCAATATCGTGCAAACTTTCCGGCCCGGCCATGCCGACTACACCTACTGGCACAAGTACGGCCTGCGCGATCCGCGGGGTGGCGGTCGCTCCTCGGCGCGCCTGACCGCGCCCATGGTGGCCGCAGGTGCGGTGGCCAAGAAATGGCTGCGGGAAAAGCATGGCACCGAATTTCTTGGCTGCATGACCCAGATTGGCGAGATCCCGATTCCCTTCGAATCCTGGTCCCACGTACCCAACAACCCGTTCTTTGCCCCGGTGGCCGATGTGTCGGCCCTGGAGCGTTATATGGAGGCCTTGCGCAAGTCGGGCGACTCCTGTGGTGCGCGGCTGCGGGTCATCGCCAGGGGGATGCCGGTTGGCCTGGGGCAGCCTCTGTTTGACAAGCTTGATGCCGACATCGCCTGGGCCATGATGGGCATCAATGCGGTCAAGGGCGTGGAAATTGGCGCCGGTTTTGACGCAGTCACCGACAAGGGCAGCACCCATGGCGACAGCCTGACCCCGCAAGGGTTTCGCGGCAACAAGGCCGGTGGCGTGCTGGGGGGCATCAGCACCGGGCAGGATCTGGAGGTCTCGATCGCGATCAAGCCCACCAGCTCGATCCTGATTCCGCGCGAATCGATCGATGTCGAAGGGCACAGCACCGAAGTCATCACCAAAGGGCGACATGACCCCTGTGTCGGCATTCGCGCCACCCCCATTGCCGAGGCCATGCTGGCGCTGGTGGTCATGGAGCATGCCCTGCAGCAGCGCGCCCAGTGCGGCGATGTGACGCTGCTGCAGGCGCCGATTCCTGGCTCAATCCAGAACCGCTGAGTCATGACGTTTCGGCGTGTTTCAGATGCCGAGTGGAACGCCCGGCTGGATCTGGCGGCGGCATACCGACTGTCGGCACAGCGAGGCTGGGACGACATCATCTTTACCCATATCTCGGTCTCGGTACCTGATGAGCCTGGCGCCTACCTGATCAATCCCTATGGCTACCTGTTCGAAGAAGTCTGCGCGTCCAATCTGGTCAAGGTCAATACCCGTGGCGAGAAGTTGGATGATGTGCCCTTTTCAGTCAACCCAACCGGTTTTGCCATCCATGGGGCTGTCCATGCAGCCCGACCCGATGTGGGGTGTGTGCTGCACCTGCACACCGAGTGGGGCATGGCCTTGTCCATGGTGCCGGCGGGTCTGCTGCCCGCCACCCAGCCGGCCATGCGATTGTTTGAGCGGCTCGGTCGCCATGCCTACGAGGGCCTGGCGCTGGGGGAGGCGGAGGGCGCGCGTCTGGTCAACCATCTGGGCCAGCTCGACGGTCTGATCCTGCAAAACCATGGCACCCTGACCGTGGGCCGCAGTGTGGCCGAGGCCTGGATGCTGATGTACCACCTGGAGCGCGCTGCGCGGGCCCAGTTACAGGCTATGGCCGCCACTGGCGGGCATGTCATCGTGCCGCCAGCTGAAATTGCGGCCCGCACGTACCGGCAATGGGTGGGAGACGGTAGCGAACGTGACGGTGATGCCGAGTGGCCGGCGCTGCTGCGCCGGCTTGACAAGCAGGATGGGTCTTACAAAAACTGAACTGAAGAAGGAGTAATGCAATGCCAACCATACGTGTCGAGATGTTCGAGGGCCGCACGCCCGAACAGAAAAAAGAATTCGTCAAGGCGATCACCGAGGTCGCCTGCAAGACCCTGGGCGGCAAGCCCGAGGGGGTTGATGTGCTGATCTATGAGCTGAAGAAAACCGACTGGGCCACTGGTGGGGTATTGTGGAGCGAAAAATAAGCGGTGCAGGCCCATGAGAGCCCAGCGGCGTCAGCTGCTGCCCTTTGCAGCCCTGTCAGCCAGTTATTTTGCCCACATTGGTTTTTTCAATCCCTACCTGCCGCTGTGGCTGCATGACCAGGGCTTGTCGCTGCTGACCATCAGCCTGCTGAGCTCGCTGCAGTCGGCCACGCGCCTGTTTGCGCCCTACGGCTGGGGCTGGTTGAGCGACCACACCGGCGAGCGGGTCAGGCTGCTGCGTTTTGGCGCGAGCGCTGCCCTGGTGATCTCATGTGGCCTGTGGGTGGATTGGGGTGTCGGCTGGCTGGCCACGGTGCTGGCGCTGATGTTCATGCATACCAGCGCCATGATGCCGATGAGCGAGGCGGCCATGGCGCATCTGGTCAGTCGTGCGGGCAGCTTTGATGCTGGCCGCTACGGGCGGGTGCGACTCTGGGGCTCACTCGGATTTTTGGTGACGGTGTTTGCCGCCGGCGCCTGGTTCGAGCGCTTTGGTATGCATGATTTCCCCAGTTGGACCGTGATCACCCTGCTGGCGGTGGTGGCCAGCGCCTGGGCCTTGCCCGATCTGCGCGAGCAGGTGGCTGCCCACGAGAAACGTCAGCCGGTCTGGCCGGTGTTGCGACGACCGGTGGTGCGCTGGTTTTTTACCTCGCTGTTCTTTCATGTGCTGGCCCACATGATGATCTACATCTTTTTCTCGCTCTATCTGAATTCGCTGGGTTACAGCAAGACCATGATCGGTGTGTTGTGGGCCGTGTCGGTGCTGGTGGAAGTGGCCTTTTTCTTCACCCAGAGCCGCTGGCTGCCGCTGCTGTCGCCGCCGGCCTGGCTAGTGCTGTGCGCAGGGGTGATGGTGCTTCGTATGGGCATGACCGCGATGGGGGCACAGTTGCTGTGGTTATTGATGCTGGCCCAGATGCTGCACGCCCTGACTTTTGCGGCTCATCATTCAATGTGCATTGCCTCGCTGTCCGAGTACTTTCCTGGCAATCTGCGTGGTCGCGGTCAGGCGCTCTATACCGTGCTGGCCTATGGGGTACCTGGCGTGGTGGCGGGGCTGTTGGGTGGGGCCCTGAGTGAACGGTTTGGCCTGTCCAGTGTGTTCTGGCTGGCCCTGGCCAGCAGTGCGGTAGCCACCGCCTGCGCCTGGCAGGTTCAGAAAAAGGCAGTTTTGCAGCAGGCACTTCAGCCCGGACACTCCTGAGGGCCGGTTTGGGCTGCAGTGGGGGGCTTACTTGTAAGCCTCGGCAGAGACGCTGCTGGCGGGCAGCAGGTTTTCAAACAGGGCGCTCAGATTGTCGGCCGGGGTAAAGCTGCCGGAATGGTAGTGGCAGGTCAGCCCGTCCCAAATTCCAGCATTGAGTTGCGCGCTGCCCCAGCCGGGGTGGGGTTCATGCTGGGGCGTCAAGGAACGGGCTCCGGTGGCCAGGCAGAGCGCCAGCAGGTTGAAGCCACCAATCACCAACAAGAGCGAGGGCGGCTTGCGGTGTGCGACCAGAGCGCGAATGCGCAAGCCAAGCTTGTCATGTATTTGTTGGCGCAAGCCCTGGACGTTATCGGACAGGTCCACGATGTCAAGCGGGTGAGATTTCAGGGCTAATTCCTGCAACTGCTCCCGAAACATCGGGTGCTGACTGGTTGTCAGCAGCAAGGCTCGCCCATTCAGGCTGGCTACTGGTCTGGCTAGGGTTTTCAATGAAGGAAAGTGCTGACGGGCCAGGGCCTTGGCAAGACCGGTCCCACCACACCAAAGCCATTGCGAGGCTTGCGGTTGGGCCGCCAGGTCAGCCAGCCGGTTCAAGTCGTCATGGGTCAGCAGGCTGGGCACCACCACATTGCCAGGTTTGTCCAGACTCTGACCAATTTGCGCCGGAATGTGAATGTTCAGGCCGGCCCGGTTGAGCACCGCTGTGAGGGACTCCACGTTTTCGTACGTGCGTGGGCCATAGGGCTGGTTGGCCGAAGCAATCCAGCTGACGCCCTGCGCGGTAAAACGGCCGTTACCCGGATCAGCCGTGGCAAGTACCGCACCGGCAAATTTTCCCTGGTGCATCAGCCAGGCCAGTTCTGCAATCGAATTGCCCCGCAGCAGGGTGTCAATTTTCTTGAAGGCGCCTTCGGCTCCGGTGAACCAGTTCAGGGCTTGGGACAGCCGTTGCTCCATCTCAGGCTCGGGCAGGCTGCGTGAACTGGTCGACAAGGCCTGCACCGGTTGACCGGTATCAAGCGGGGCATCCAGAAATACCGGCACCCTGGGGCCATCGGCCCAGGCCGATGCCACCTCAAGTGCGCCAATCAGATTGTCGGAAAGGATCCGCCAGGTTTTCATCGGGCAATTTCCCGCAAGGACTTCCCCACTTGCTTCAACCTAGTGGACCCTTGGAAGCGGTGCGTGGTCATGTCAGATGACGTTTTAGCTTGTTAGGTCTCTTTATCGCATCATGTTATCTCGGTGGCACAATCAGCGGTAGTAAAAATCACCCAACCTAGGGAAACTCCTGATGAAAAAGGTCTACGTACTCAACGGTCCCAACCTCAACCTGTTGGGAACCCGCGAACCCGCCGTCTATGGCTCAAAAACGCTGGATGATGTCAAGAAGCTTTGTCAGCTCGCTGCCAAGGCCAACGGGTTCAGCCTGGATTTCCGTCAGAGCAATCATGAGGGCGACCTGATCGATGCCCTGCATGAAGCCGGGCGGCTGCAGGCTCAGGGAAAACTCGCGGGTGTGGTCCTCAACGCGGGCGCCTACACCCACACCAGCGTAGCCCTGCATGACGCCATCAAAGGCACCGGGGTCACCCTGATCGAGTTGCATATCAGCAATGTTCACGCGCGCGAGAGCTTCCGGCATCATTCCTACATCTCGCCGGCCGCCAAGGCGGTGATGGCCGGCTTCGGCGTTCAGGGTTATGCCCTGGCCATTGCCGGCCTGGCGCAACTGGGTGACAAGAAGTGAGCCCCAGAAAGCCGCCAGAACTGCTGGCGCCGGCTGGCTCGCTGGCCATGCTGGAGACGGCCTTTGCCTTCGGGGCCGATGCAATCTACGCCGGTCAGCCACGCTACTCGCTGCGGGTGCGCAACAACGAATTTGGCAACCTGGACCTGCTCAAGCGGGGCATTGACCGCGCCCATATTCTCGGACGCAAGTTCTTTCTGGTTTCCAACATCTTTCCGCACGGCAATAAGGTGCGCAACTATGTCAACAACATGGCGCCAGTGATCGCACTGCAGCCAGACGCCATGATCATGTCAGACCCGGGTCTGATCATGCTGGTGCGTGAGCACTGGCCTGAGATGGCGATCCACCTTTCGGTCCAGGCCAATACCGTCAACTCGGCCTCGGTCAAGTTCTGGAATGGCGTGGGCGTCAAGCGCATCATCTTGTCGCGCGAACTGTCGCTGGATCAGGTGGCAGAAATTCGCCAGGAATGCCCCGACAGCGAGCTGGAAGTGTTTGTCCATGGTGCCCTGTGCATTGCCTACTCGGGGCGCTGCCTCTTGTCTGGCTATTTCAACCACCGTGACGCCAATCAGGGCACTTGCACCAATGCCTGCCGCTGGGATTACAAAACCCACACCGCCCAGGTCGATGCCAGCGGCGATGTGCTGTCGCCTGTGCGTGCGGCCGGTGGCGGGTGTGACAGTCCCGGGTGTGACAGTGGTGGCGGCCAGACGCTGTCTTCCGAAGCACGGACGTCGATTTCCTATCTGTTGGAAGAGAGCAACCGGCCCGGCGAGTTCATGCCGATCGAAGAAGACGAGCACGGCACCTATGTGATGAACTCCAAGGATCTGAGGGCAATTGAGCATATCGAGCGCCTGGTCGAGATCGGGGTCGACTCGCTGAAGATCGAGGGGCGGACCAAAAGCCCTTATTACGTGGCCCGCACCGTGCAGAGCTACCGTCAGGCGATCGATGACGCGGCTGCGGGGCGTTCACTCGATCCTGCACTGCTGGGGCAACTCGAAGGCTTGGCCAACCGTGGCTACACCTCCGGTTTTTACCAGCGCCACCAGCCGCAGGAGACCCAGAACTACCTGCGCGGCTATTCCGAATCCGGCCGCAGCCAGTATGTGGGCGATGTGGTGGCCTTTGATGCGAACCGCGGACTGGCCGAGGTACATGTGAAAAACAAGTTTGCGGTGGGCGACCGGCTGGAGATCATTCAGCCCGGCCACAACTTTGACCATGCGCTCGAACAGATGGAAAACGCCGACGGGCAATCTGTCACGGTGGCGCCGGGTAGCGGCCATGTCATGTGGCTGCCCCTGCCGGCCAGCACGGTGGGTGCCTTTGTGGCGCGCTATGTAAGCGCGCAGGCCAGCCAGGCCTACGCGGCCGGCGTGTCGGCCTGAGCGGCCAGCCTTGGGTCTGGCACTTACCGCAGCATCGACCGCTTATTGAGCCAGCAGAAACTCAACCATCAGCGCACGCACCTGCTCGAACATGTCTGCACCCGTGAGGGTGTTGCAGCCCAGGGACCGGGCCGCCTGGATCATGGGGGGAACGGCCGGTACCGTGATGACGCAGCCGATGAACTGCTGAGCACTGAAAGTTTGCGAGTCGATGGGTTGTGCGTCCCCAGGCCGCATGCCCATGGGTGTGGCGTTGATCGCAATGTCATAGCCGCGGGCATTGTTGCTGCCGACCACAACCTGACCCCGTTCGAGGCCGCTGAGTCGCTGCATGAGCAGGTTGGCGCGCTGCGGATTGGCATCATGGATGGCCAGCTGGCTGACCCCGGCCGTGATCAGGGCGTGGGCAATGGCCGAACCTGCCCCACCGGCGCCGACCAGCAAGGCCCGCTTGCCGCTGGGTTCACACCCTTTGTCCCGCAGGGCCTGCACATAGCCCAGGCCATCAAACATGTCACCGTGCCAGCGACCCTGTGCGTCGCGGCGTAGGGTGTTGACGCTTTGCAGAAAGCCGGCCCGCTCCGAGGTGGTGTCACACAATGCGTAGCAGGCAAATTTGTGCGGGACGGTGACGATGATGCCGTCCACGTTGTGGGCCAGCGAAATCCCCTCGAACCAGCTGCGCAGATCCTGCGGGCGGACGTGCGCGGGCACCACGATGGCGTTGTGCCCGCGAGCGGCAAAGGCCTGGCTGACCCCCGCAGGTGACTTGACCTGAGCGATCGGGTCGCCCACGATGAAATGCACGCGGGTCGCGCCATCGAGTTGTGTTGGCATGCTGTGCCTGAGAGGGTCTAATGGGCCGAATCTCCACAAATCATACACAGCTGCAATAGAAGCCCATTTCGGAAAGCGCGTCGCTTTTCCTTATTCCCTGGTCCCTTTGTGCCCTTGTTCCAGTTTCCCACTCCCCTCATCCTCGCCAGGCCAGCGGCCATATCAACGCTGAAATAATCGGGGCACCTTGTTGGGTAATGCGGTAAGCGAGCAGGACTGCAGTGCTGCCGAATGGGCGAGAATCTGCCTTCAGACCAGCCGCAAGGCATTGCATTGTTTAAACCCTGAATCAACATGACCACGACCCGACCCCAAGCTTTGGCGCGACGCGCATCCCGTGCCACACCCGTAAAACCCCTGGTGGGTGTGATCGGCCTGGGCATCATGGGCGGGACCATGGCCGAGGAGCTGCGCAAACAAGGCTACCCGGTGTGTGGCTATGACATTGAAGCCAGCGCCCGGGCCCGGCTCAAGGCCTGCGGGGGCAAGGTGTTGGCCAACAGTACGAAAGTGGCGCAACAGGCAGAACTGCTGATCATTTCGGTGGCCTCGGCCAGGGCACTGTCGGAGGTGACGCACGCCATCTGCGCCGCGCCGCGCCGACCAGGTGGGCTACCGCAGGTGGTGCTGGAGACCAGTACCCTGACGCTGGAGGACAAACTGCAGGCCGAACGACACCTCAAAAAGGCTGGGCGCGTGGTGCTGGATTGCCCGATCAGCGGCACCGCGGTGCGCATCAAGGAACGCGCCTGGACCATCTACGCCAGCGGGCAGCGCAAAGCGTATGACCGGGCCAGACCGATCCTGCAGGTGTTCACCGATCAGATTCCGTATCTGGGCGCCTACGGCAACGGCACCCGAATGAAATTTGCCGCCAACCACCTGGTGGCGATCTACAACGTGGCCTACGCTGAATCGGTGACCCTGGCGCGCAAGATGGGGTTGGACCCGGTGCAGGTGCTGGAACTGTTTGGCAACAGCCCGGTGCTGGGCACAGGTGTCATGCGCCTGCGCATGGACATGATGGTCAAACAGGCCTACACCCCGCCGACCATGAAGATTGAGGTCTGGCAGAAGGATATGGAAGTGATCGGGCAGATGGCCAAGTCAGTGGATTGCCCCACCCCGTTGTTCTCTGCCAGCGCCTCGATTTACACAGCCGCCATGGCGCAAGGACTGGGCGCCAGCGACACCGCCTCCACGGCCGAGGTGTTGGCAGCGATGGCCGGATTGCCGCCGGCCGCAAGGTGATCAACGAGCCGGTTTGATGGCAGCCCGTCAGTTGGCAGCCCGTTTGCCAACACGCTGGTTTGGCGACGAGGTTCAGGAGAGGGTCGGCTTCGCCTTACGGCGATTGTTTTTGGGGCTGCTTGTTTTCTGAGTTTCTTCGTTTTTCAGAATTTTGGCCCACTCTTCCCGCACGACCCGGTAGGCGTCCAGTGCCGCTGGGCCACCACAGTAAAGAAATGAGTGCAATAAAAGCTCTCTGATTTCTTCACGGGTGACGCCATTGCGTACCGCGCCGCGCAGATGGATTTTCAATTCGGCGGGTCGGTTCAGCGCAATGCACATCGACAAGGTCATCAGACTGCGGTCGCGCAAGGACAAGCCAGGGCGGGTCCAGACGCTGCCCCAGGCAAATTCGGTGGCCAGCTCCTGAAAGGGCAAGTTGAGATCATCCGCAGAGTCAAAAGATCGCTCAACATAGTCTTGGCCCAGTACTTTGCTGCGCATGGCTAGGCCAGCGGCAAAAGCGCGCGATCTGCCCTTTGGATTTTTGCTTGCTCTAGTTGCCATGATTTTTTGTGTGTGTTGGTGTGGATCAGTCAATCTTGATATGGGCCGAACGAACCACGGCACCCCATTTTTCAATCTCGGTTTTGATGTACTGTCCGAATTGTTCCGGTGTGTCGCCAACTGGCAATGCACCCTGGCCGACCAATTTCTCTGCCACATCTTTTTGGCGGAGGATCTCCGTGATGTCAGCATTGAGTTTCTGGATGATGTCGCGCGGAGTTTTGGCAGGGGCAACCAGGCCGACCCAGGAGTAAGCCTCATAGCCGGGTACGCCTGATTCGGAGATGGTGGGTATGTCTGGCAGGGATGGGATCCGTCGCGCACTACCCACTGCAATGGCGTTGAGCTGACCATTACGCACCTGCGGTAAAACGGATGGAATGCTGCTGTAAAGCATCTGAACCTGTCCGGCCAGCAAATCTGAAATGGCCGGACCCTGGCCTTTGTAGGGGACATGCACGATTTGAACCTTGGCCATGTTGTTCAGCAACTCACCTGCGAGATGGCCCGAGTTGCCATTACCGGGTGAGGCGAAGAACAGCTGTTTGGGCTTTGCCTTGGCCAGCGCGACCAATTGTTCAGTCGTTTTTGCCGGCACGGACGGGTGTGTGACCAGCAGCAAGGGAAAGTTCACCAAGTTGGTGATGGGGGTAAAGTCCTTGATCGGGTCGTAGGGCAGTTTGTCATAGAGGCTCGGATTGACGGCCATTGGACCCGCCGCAGCGACTGCAACGGTATAGCCATCGGGTGCGGACTGCATGAGCGCCTGCAATCCGACAATGCCATTGGCACCTGCACGGTTGTCAACAACGACCTGCTGGTTGTACTTCTCACCCAGCTTTTGTGCGATGACACGGGCAATCACATCATTGCCGCCCCCCGGGGGGAAAGGAACGATGATCCGAATGGTTTTGTTAGGAAATGAAGATTGCGCCAGGGCGCCAAGAGAAAAGGCGGTGGCGCAAAGGGCCAGGCACAGCTTCAGCAAAATTTTCATGGTTTGTCTCCGTAAATCTCAGTATCTCAGTAGATATGGCCAGATGCAGCATAACCGAAGTGACCTGCGGCAAAGCCAGACTTGACGCCACAGGTTGAAGAGAATTTGTTGGGCGTGTGATGGCCACTGCACCAAGGATCAGCCCCCCATAAGTACGTGATCAGTAAACAGTGTTCACAGTAGGTGGCGCAAGCTTTGGGCGGTTTCCTTCAGCAGCGGCAACACTCTTTCAACGGCAGACGGCGAGGATTCAAACTGCATTGGCATGCTCACACTCAGCGCAGCCACTACCTCGCCCTTGTGGTCACGCAAGGGAACTGCCACCCCCCGGTAGGACAGATCAAGTTGCTGTTCGGACAGCGCCCAGTCCTGGGTACGTACCATGGCAAACATGGCGCGCAGCTGGTTCTTGTCGGTCAGGGTGTGCGAGGTGAACGTCTTCAAGTTACCCTGAGCCAGCCAGCGCTCATTGGCGGCTTGGCCCTGCAGGGCCAGCAGCAAAAGCCCGGCGGCGGTGACCGGGGCGGGTACCCGCGCCCCGAGCACAAAGCTGGTGTTCATGGAGCGGTTGGTGCCGTTGCGGGCGACATAGACAATCTCGTCGCCGTCGAGCACGCTGACGTAGGAGATCTCCTGCGTGCCCACGGCAAGGCGCTGCAGTGCAGGTTGCACAATTCGCGGCAGGCGGGCCGACTCCATGTAGAGCTGGCCCAATCGCATGACCTTAGGAGTGAGCCAGAAATATTTGCCGTCGCTGGCCACATAGCCCAGATGTTGCAGGGTCAGCAGATAACGCCTGGCAGCAGTGCGCGTCATGCCGCAACGCGCCCCGGCCTGGCTGGCGGTCAGGCGAGTATGGGCCTCATCGAAGCTGGCAATCATGGCCAGCCCCTTTTCCAACCCAGCAATCCAGTCCCGTGGATCGATTGCCTTAGTTTGCTCGGGCTTCTCCGGATGCGCTGATAGGTCGGCAGTTGAATTGACCACACTCATTTGAAGATTCGCTAATGTAAGGGTTAACCCATATTTTGATCGATGATCGAACAAGTCGGTGCGATTAACGAACGTCAATGATCATAACGGATGGACTGTTTTGCCAGCAAACGCACAATTCGCAAAATCGCATCAGCCAGTCTGCGATCGGCAAGTCATGTTTCTCGTTGACGACTGGACCTTCTTAATTTTTTACCGGAGATAGGGAATGCAAAAACGCAGCGTATTGAAAATTGCCTCGGCCTGTGCCCTGGTGCTTGGCGTCAATTTGGCCCAAGCGCAGGATGCCATCAAGATTGCCAACATCCTTGAACTGTCGGGCCCAGGTACGACCTCCGGCACCATGTTCAAGAACGGTGTCGAAATGGCGATCAAGGAGATCAATGACAAAGGCGGCATTCTGGGCAAGAAAATTGCCTACACCACCGAAGACACCCAGACCAATCCCGGTGTGGCCAAAGGCCTGACGCAAAAGGCTGTGGACAACGATGTGTTTGCCATCTTTGGCCCGGTGTATTCAGGCTCCATCATGGTGTCCATGAGCGAGAGCCGGCGCGCAGGCGTGCCCAACTTCACGGGGGGTGAAGCTGCCTCAATCACCGAGCAGGGTAATCCGTTCGTATTCCGTACCTCCTTTGGTCAGAACATCGCCTTTCCCAAGCTGGCACGTTACATCAATGCCAAGTCGAAAAAACTGGCGGTGATCTTTGTCAACAATGACTTTGGCAAAGGGGGTCAGGCCACCATCAAGAAACTGCTGCAAGGCTCACCAACCCAGATCGTGGCCGAGATTTCAACCGATCAGGGTCAGGTGGACTTCTCCGCCGCGGTGATCCAGGCCAAGCAGTCGGGTGCTGACGCCTTGTTCTCCTACACCAATGAGGAAGAATCGGCCCGCCTGCTGCGCGAACTGCGCAAGCAGGGCTGGAACAAGCCGGTCATTGGTGAAACCGTGCTGACCAGTGCCAAGGTGGCTGAGCTGGCCGGTGAAGCTGCCAATGGCGCGGTCGCTCACGTCGGCCTGACGGTCGAGGCCCCACAGTTGCAGGACTTTGGCAAGCGTTACCGTGCCATCTACAACTCGATGTCCGACCACAACGGTGTTAAGGGCTATTCCGGTGTCTATGTGTTGAAGGCTGCCATTGAAAAAGTTGGCAAGCTCGATCGCAAGGCGGTGGCCGCTGCCATCCACAACAGTTGCTTCTCGGCCAAGCAGCATCCAGGCGTGCTGCTCGATGTCTGTTTTGATGCCAAAGGTGACCTTGACCGCGAAAGCTTCATGACTGAGATCCGGGGCGGCAAGACTGTGGTGGCCGAAACCCTGCCACCCCTGAATAAGAAATAAGCGCTCACGATTGCAGGTCTGGCCCCCATGTCTGATAGCAAGTATGTCCTGGCGGGTGTGATGGGGTGGCCGGTGGCCCATACCCGCTCACCGGCCATTCACAACCACTGGATCGCGCACTACGGGCTTAAAGGCGCCTATGTACAGCTGCCGGTTCAGCCCGATCGGCTGCAAGACGCGATCCGCGGCTTGCCCGCCCTGGGCTTTGCCGGTTGCAACGTGACGGTGCCCCACAAGGTCAGCGCCATGCGGCTGGTGGATGAACTTCATCCGGCTGCGCAGCGGATTGCGGCCATCAACACCATTGTGGTCATGCCCGACGGGCGACTGCGTGGCATGAACAACGATGGCATTGGCTATACCCAGAGCCTGCGTGATAAAGACCCGGCCTGGCGTGCCGACCGGGGACCGGTGCTGGTGCTGGGTGCGGGAGGGGCGGCGCGCGCCATTGTGGTCAGCTTGCTCGACGAGGGGGCGCCAGAGGTGCGCCTCTCAAACCGCACCACCGAGGTGGCGCAGGAACTGGCGCGTGCTCTGGGCGATTCCCGCATCAAGGTGGTCAACTGGAGTGAGCGCAACCAGGCCATGGCCGGCGTGCATCTGGTGGTCAACACCACCACCCAGGGCATGCATGGGCAGGCGGCCCTGGATGTGCAGCTTGATGCGCTACCCAAACAAGCCTGGGTGTCCGATGCCATTTACATCCCGCTGGAAACCCCCTTGCTGGCGGCGGCCAGACAACGGGGTCATCTGACGGTCAATGGTCTGGGCATGCTGCTCAACCAGGCCAGACCCGCGTTTTCTGCCTGGTTTGGGGTGATGCCAGAAATCACGCCAGCTTTGTTGCGCGCTGTGATGGCCACCTTCTAGGTCCGCAGGATACGGCAGTGAACCTGATCGAACTGGCCAAGATCGACTGCCATTGTCATGTTCTGGACCCACAGCGCTTTGCCTATCCGACCCAGGTGGCCTACAAGCCGCAAGGTCAGGAAATTGGCACTGCCGATTACTTCACTCAGGTGATGCAGGCCTACGGGGTCCGCCATGCCTTGCTGGTGGGACCCAACTCCGGGTACGGCACTGACAACCGTTGTCTGCTGGACGCGATTGCCCGGGGGCAGGGACGTTTCAAGGGAGTGGCTGTGGTCGATAACCAGGCCGGTCGGCAAGAGTTGCAGGCACTGCAGCAGCAGGGCATTGTGGGGATTGCATTCAACCCCTCTTTGCTCGGAAATGAGGCGTATGACGCTATCGATCCCCTGCTGGAGCGCCTGCAATCCCTGGGCCTTTGGGCGCAATTTCAGGTCAGCGCTGATCAACTGGTGCACTGGCTGCCCAGAATCAGGCACACGGGTGTGCGGACCCTGATTGACCACTGCGGGCGACCGGAACTGGCTGACGGGCCCCAGGCCTCAGGGGTACAGGCGCTGCTGGAACTGGCCACGGATGGGTGCTCGGTGATCAAGCTTTCGGGCTTTGCCAAATTTTCAAAACTCGGGTTTCCGTTTGAGGATACCCAAGCGCATGTTATGGCCTTGCTCGATGCCTTTGGGCCTGAGCGTTGTGTCTGGGCTTCGGATTGGCCCTTTCTGCGTGCGCCCTCTCGGCTGGATTACGGCACCCTGCTGATGCTGGCACAACGCTGGTTCACGCCGCAGCAATGTCGGCAGATGATGTGGGATGCCCCGCAACGACTTTTTGGATGGTGAGGTTCCGATGATTGATTTTCTGCAGCTGTTTTTCAGTGGGCTGGCCACCGGCAGTATCTATGCGCTGGCGGCGCTGGGCTTCACCCTGCTGTGGCAGGCCTCAGGCACGATCAATTTTGCCCAGGGCGAGTTTGTTATGTTGCCGGCCTTCATGATGGTGATCATGCTTCACCATGGCCTGCCCCTGTCGATCAGCTTTGTGCTGAGCTGCCTGATGTCCCTGCTGGTTCTGGGGTGGATGTTCAAGCGCGGGGTGGTGGATCCCTTGTTCAAATACGGCATGATGCCGATCGTGGTGGCCACCATTGGCCTGTCCATTGCGCTTCGCAATGGCGTGCGTGCTGGCTACAGCGCCGAGCCGCAACCCTTTCCACAAGTTTTTCCTGACCATATCTTTAACCTGGCTGGGGTAACGATTTCTGCAGCCGATCTGGGGACCTTTGTCTTTGCCCTGACCCTGGTGTTGGCAACACAGGCATTTCTGGCCAAAACCGTCACCGGGCGTGCCATGCAGGCGGTGGCTCAGAATACCGAGAGCGCCACGGTGCTGGGCATCAATGTGCCCCGCATGATCCTCTACACCTTCGCCATCAATGCCTTGTTGGCGGTTGCCGCAGCGCTGCTGGTTACGCCCACCTACCTGGCCAAGTTTGATATGGGTGAGTCGCTGGGCACCAAGGCGTTTTTCGCCGCCATCATCGGGGGCTTCAACAACTCACGGGGTGCCTTGCTGGGCGGGTTGATCGTGGGGGTGTGTGAAAACCTGACTGCGGCCTATGTTTCAAACGCCTACAAGGAGGCGGTGGCGCTTATCATTTTTCTGGTGGTGATCTTGTTCAAGCCGCAAGGCCTGCTTGGGCTCAAGGTGGAGCGCAAAGTATGAAAAAAATTCATCTGCTGATGGCGCTTGCCTTGCTGGCCCTGCTACTGGTGCCCGGTTTTCTGAAGAACTACGGTATTCACCTCTTCACCACCTGGCTCGTGTTCATCATCGCCACCATGGGCCTGAATCTCACTGTCGGTTATGCCGGCCAGAAGTCGCTCGGACACGCCGCCTTTTTCGGCCTGGGCGCCTACACCGTGGCCATCTTTCTCAAGATGGGCATCAGTTTTTGGCTGGGCTTGCCGGTGGCCGCCTTGTTGTGCTTTGTGGTGGGACTGATTCTGGGTTTTCCGGCGCTCAGGGTGCAGACCATCTACCTGGCCTTTGCCACGCTGGGCTTCAACACGGCCTTGTGGCTGGTCATGCGCAACGAGGAGTGGCTGACCGGCGGTACCTTTGGCATCAACAACATTGCCCGGCCCAGTCTGGGCAGCCTCAGCCTGGAAGGCAACCTGGCCTACTACTACCTGGTACTGGTGTTCACCGTGGTGCTGGCAGCCCTCTTGTGGGCCTTGCTGCGGTCGCCCTGGGGCAAGGCATTCACTGCCTTGCGTGACAACCCGATCCGCGCAGAAAGCCTGGGCATCGATACCCGTGGCTACACCCTGATGAGCTTTGCGATTGGTGCGGCTTTTGCTGGCGTTGCTGGCGGGCTGTATGCCTCGCAGGTCGGTTTCATCGATCCGGCCCTGTTCACTGTGGGCCAGTCCATCATGATGTACCTGATGG
>JAFMFB010000003.1 GCA_017856435.1 Burkholderiaceae bacterium | reverse complement strand
AGACTTGCCAGGTTGACACGTCTGAAGTGTTCGAGGGATAGGAATTCAGTCCGGAAAAGCGCATAGGACCTTAGGGCCAGCAATCAGTGGCTTAGGCAGGCATTATGGCTTGCGTTGGTTGCGAAAAGTCCAAAGGTCGTTGGTGATGAAATTGCTGATGCTGGCAATGGCAATGGCAATCAGGTTCGCCAATAGATAGTGCAAGCCAAGGTGCATAAACCCAATCGTCAGTCCGTACTGCAGCAAAATTCCCAGCCACGAGGCGGTTGCGTACTGCCCAAGTTGTGCCAGCAGGCTGCGTTTTCGAAGGCGCTGGCCATCGGCTCTGGCGGTGGCATGCCGTCGATCTGACCAGGTCCACAAGCGATTCCAGGTGAAGTTGTTGACCGTGGCCACCAGAATTGCCAGTAGCAGAGAGAAATAGGGCTTGCTGCCTGCAGGTTCGATCGCGCTGAAAAGCATTTCATGGGCGATAAAGAGCACCGTCAGGTTCACGACGGTGCCACTGGCACCGACCAGTCCAAATCGCACAAAGCGAAAGCCATGCAACCAGTCAATGAGTTGCCAAAGACGGTCCCTCAGCATGGGCTTCATACTCGGAGTCACGCTTCCTGCAGTGCCTGCAGTGCAGTATGGAGCACCGGGTCGGGCGCAATGCGTTTAAGGCATTGGTTATCACCGTCACAGAAGGTCTGGCGGTGGTTATAGGCAGACAGGCAGGGTGAGCAGGCAATGCCCGATTCAAAGACCGTAGCCTGAGGGCCCAGGCTGGCAGCTCTTAAGCCAGGAAGCGGACCATAGAGCCGACTGGTTTCGGGGCCAAAGAACATGAGTGTTCGGATTGGCGTCAGGCTGGCAAAGTGACCCGGTCCACCATCGTTGGTCAGCAGCAATTGGCTGGCATGAAAAAGCATCAATAGTTCGCGCAGGCTGCGGGTGTAGCCAGTCAGAGCAATGCAGTGGGCGCTACCAACTTGCTGGCAGATTTGTGCAGCCAGTTGTGCGTCTTCCTTCAGGCCGATCAGCCCGACTGCATGACCAGCTTCGCACAGGTCATGGGCCACGCGGGCGTAGTGCTCGGCCGGCCAGGCGCGCTCGGGCAGGATGCCGCCACCCGGGTACATCAGCACGACCTTGCGATTGGCCAGCACAGGGTGATCGCCAAGAAGTTTGGCTCGATAGGCGGTGAGCTCTTCAGGTGAGAAAGGCACAGCCAAGCCGGTCTCATGGGGCAGGGCTCGGACCGGGGCGGCCTTGTGACGCGGCGCTCGCTCGCTTTGCAGAGCATCGACCAGGGACAAAAATTGCAGGCTGATGTGCTGGTAGGGGTTGTAGGGGATCGCGCAGTTGATATAGCTGCCGCGGTACAGTCCTTCCTGGGTATGCGGGGTGAAGCCGGCCCGCCGTGGCGCCCCAGTGAGGTAGCTGAGCAGGCTGCTGATGCGGGAGAACAACTCGCAGTCGATCACCACGTCCAACGGCAGGCGGCGCATGGCCAGGCTCACTCGCCAAATGCTGCGCACCAGGGCGGTGCCTGAGCTGTCGTCAATGGCATGCAGGTTGGCGTCCTGGGTCAGACGTAACATGCGCGCCACTTCCTGATTCTTTTTCAGTTGCAGGACATGGAGCGTCGCATCTGGAAACCGCTGGCGCAAGGCCTGGAACATCGGCCCGGCCAGCACGATGCTGCCCATCTCCGACAACAGAATGACCAAAATATGGCGAGGAGAGTTGCTGCCGCCAAACGCTGCTGCGGGCGACCTCATCAGATGTGCCCATAGAGAAACCGCAGCACACAGCACCTGACCTACCCAGCGGTCGATCCAGCGTTGCGTTTGTAGTTTCATGAGGGTGTCCTCTTTTTCATGCGCTGTCTTTTGGCTTCGGCCTGGCCTTGCGGCCCTTCACATCGGCTGTGCCGATGTGAGCCTACGCCGAAAGACCGTCAAACCACGCGCGTTGCGGCCTTAGCGGCCGGCTGCTGCGCGCAGCGCTGCAGCTTTGTCGGTCTTTTCCCAGGTGAACTCAGGCTCATCACGACCGAAATGCCCGTAGGCAGCGGTTTTTTCATAAATAGGGCGCAGCAAGTCGAGCATTTGAATGATGCCTTTGGGTCGCAGATCGAAATGCTCGGCCACCAGAGCCGCGATCTTCTCATCTGACACCACGCCTGTGCCGTGGGTGTTCACGGTGATGTTCATCGGGCGCGCGACACCAATGGCGTAGGCAACCTGTACCTGGCACTTGCTGGCCAAGCCAGCAGCGACCACATTCTTGGCCACATAGCGGGTGGCATAGGCAGCCGAGCGGTCGACCTTGGAGGGATCTTTGCCTGAGAAGGCACCGCCGCCATGCGGGCAGGCACCGCCGTAGGTGTCCACGATGATCTTACGACCGGTCAGCCCGCAGTCGCCCTGGGGACCACCAACGACAAAGCGTCCGGTCGGGTTGACCAGGTAGTTCGTGTCCTTGAGCCATTCCTTGGGCAGCACCGGTTTGATGATTTCCTCGATCACCGCCTCATAGAAACTGGCTTTGAGCTTTGTTTGGGTCTCGCTCTGATCCGGGCTGTGCTGGGTGGAGAGAACCACCGTGTCAATACTGTGCGGTTTGCCATCCACATAGCGCATGGTCACCTGGCTTTTGGCATCGGGCCGCAAGAAGGGCAGGCGTCCATCCCTGCGCAACTGAGCCTGTCGTTCGACCAGTCGATGGGCGTAGTAAATCGGGGCCGGCATCAACTCAGGCGTCTCATCGCAGGCGTAGCCAAACATCAGGCCCTGGTCGCCAGCACCGGTGTTTAGGTGGTCGTCAGAGGCCTGGTTCACACCCTGGGCAATGTCATTGGATTGCTTGTCATAAGCCACCAGCACCGCACATCCCTTGTGATCGATGCCGTACTCGGTGTTGTCATACCCAATGCGCTGAATGGTGTCGCGTGCTACCTGGATGTAATCGACATGCGCATTGGTGGTGATTTCGCCCGCCAGCACGACCAGGCCGGTGTTGGTCAGGGTCTCGGCAGCAACCCGCGAGCGAGGGTCCTGTTTGAAGATGGCATCGAGGATGGCATCTGAAATCTGGTCCGCGACCTTGTCAGGGTGGCCCTCAGAGACGGATTCGGAGGTGAAAAGGAAGTCGTTCGCCATTTGAATAAAACTCCATAAGTTAGTTCAGGCGCGTTGCCTGGGCGGGAGCTTCGGCGAACGCTTTAGCAGATAAGTCTAGTTTGACGGCACAATCCAGTCCTTTGGGGCCGGCGGTGCTTGTCGCCCTGCAAGTAGTTCTATAACTCAGCGACGCGAGCATTTTATCCGACTCATGATGACCCTGTTTCGCCTTTTGTCCATGCTGCCCCTTTGGGCGCTGCATGGCATTGGCTGGGTCTTGGGTTGGGTCGTTTTTCTGGCATCGCCAACTTACCGGCGCCGTTTTTTGGACCACGCCCGCCTGGCTGGCTATGCCTGGGCGCAATGGCATGTCGCTGTAGGCCAGGCCGGCATGCTGGTGGCCGAATTGCCGCGGCTCTGGCTAGGGCAAGATGTACCCATCAAGTGGAAAGGCCGCTCGTACATTGAAGAGGCACTTGCGACGGGAAAAGGAATTATTTTTCTCACCCCCCACCTGGGTTGTTTTGAAGTTACTGCCCAGGCCTATGCCCAGGCTTTTGGTCATCAAAATCCCATGACCGTGCTTTTTCGACCGGCGCGCCAGGCTTGGCTGCGAAGTCTGGTCGACGCAAGCCGGGGGCGGCCGGGTTTATTTACCGCCGCCACCTCCTTGGCCGGAGTCAAACAGTTGGTCAAGGCGCTCAGGCAGGGGCAGTCGGTCGGTCTGCTACCCGATCAGGTACCGCCGCAAGGCCTGGGGGTTTGGGCGCCATTCTTTGGCCGACCGGCCTACACCATGACCCTTTCGGCGCGCCTGATCCAGCTGAGTGGGGCGGCGGTGCTGTTGGCCTGGGGTGAACGATTGCCGTGGGGGCGCGGTTATTGCATTCATGTACGTCCGTTTGACGGCGAACTTACCCAGGATCCCCAATTGGCTGCCGCACGTATCAATGAGTCAATGGCGCAGTTGATTGACAGCTGCCCGCAACAGTACCTCTGGGGCTACGCTCGCTACAAACAGCCAAGGGGCGAACGCTGATGTTCAGCAAAATGGGGATTGTCTTGATGCGCTTGCTGGCGCCTCTTCCCTTGCCCATCTTGCGTGCCATCGGCTGGGGGCTGGGTGGCTTGCTTTACCTGGTTGTGCCGGGTCGTCGGCATGTGGTGCTCAGAAATTTAAGCCTTTGTTTTCCCTCTCTCAGCCATGCAAAGCGAAAGCGGTTGGCGCGCCGCAACTTTGTCTGTTTTGCCCAAGCCTGGCTGGATCGAGCCTGGCTTTGGCATGGAGCGCCCGAAGTGGTCCAAGATCGGCTAAGCATTACAGGCGATTTGGAGGCCCTGAAGGGGACTGCCCCAACGGTCATCTTTGCGCCGCACTTTGTTGGGCTGGATGCAGGTTGGACGGCATTGACTCAGCAGTTTGCTCGCCAGTTCACCACCATCTACACCAATCAGTCAAATTTGGTGGTCGATGCCTGGGTTTTGGCCGGGCGACAGCGCTTTGGTCAGGGGCGTCTGTTCGGCCGTGCTGATGGCGTCAAGACCATTGTTGCTGCCTTGCGGGCAGGTGATCCGCTCTATCTGCTGCCCGACATGAATTTCGGGCCAGAAGACTCCTTGTTTCTCCCTTTTTATGGGGTGATGGCAGCGACGGTACCCTCACTTTCGCGTTTTGCCAGGCTCGCGCGCGCTCAGGTGGTACCTGTAATCACGCGTCTGACACCAGATGGCTATACGGTTGACCTGTTGCCAGCCTGGAAAAATTACCCAACCGAGGATCCGGTGGCAGACACCGTACTGATGAATCAACGTTTGCAGGGCTATATCGATGCCGTGCCAGAACAGTACTACTGGGTGCACAAGCGCTTCAAGGACCGACCACCGGGTGAACCTCCAGTTTACTGAGCCAAAAAGTGCTCCAGAAAAGCGATGATGGCCGCAGGCTCTTCGTGGATCAGCCAGTGGGTGGCCCAATCAAGGCGCTGCACCGTGAGTCTGGGCACGTAGCTCTCCAGGTCATCCAACAACTCTGGCAGCAGCGCGGTGTCACCCAGCCCCCAGATCACCAGGGTGGGCACATCTACCATGAGTGCAGAGCGGGGCAGATCAAGCGCTGCCAGCGACGGGCCCTGTGTGTCAGGGGGCCGAAGTGGGGTAGCCCGGTAGTAGTTCAGGCCGCCGGTCAGGCCCATCGACCAGACATCCCGATAACGCGCCTTCATTGAATCATCGAGCCAGCCATGGTTTTTTGCCCCCGCCCCCATGTCGAGAAAAAAGTCCCATAGGCGGGCGTAATCGTTTTCAGCCAACAAGGGCTCTGCGTCTGCCCGGACAAGAAAGTTCATGTAGGCGCTGGCGGCCTGCTGTCTTGGGTTGCGCTTGAGTTCCCGCAGGAAGGTGCCGGGGTGAGGGGCGTTGAGAATGACCAATTTCTGGAGTCGCTCGGGCCGCTGGTTGGCCAGGTTCCAGGCCAGGGCGCCACCCCAGTCGTGGGCGATCAGTCCGGCCAAAGGGGTGGACGGCGATTCAATGGCGGCAAGATCGACCAGGTCTTGGACCAGATGCCTGGATCGGTAGGCGCTGACATCGGAAGGTGCGCTGGAGTACTCGTAGCCGCGCATGTTGGGCGCCAGGCAGCGGAAGCCACCATGTTCGGGTTGTGCGAAATGTTGCAGCAACTCGTCCCAAACAAAAGCAGCCTCCGGAAAGCCGTGCAGGAACATAAGCACAGGTCTGCCGCGCTCACCCGCGGCGCGACAACTCAGGCTGATACCGCCAGGCAAGACCTGTTGCCAGGTATCAATCATGTTCCCTCAGGATCGGGCTCACTCAGCGCAGGCTCGGGATGCGCCCAGTGCCATAAAAGCAGGGCCACTTCTTCAACACCTTGTCGCTTGGTGGCCGAGAACAGACGCACATCACCGCCGCCGGCATTGAGCTTCATGATCGAGAGGGCCTTGGCCTGTTCGCTGCGGTTAAGCTTGTCAGCCTTGGTCAGCACCACCAGAAACTTCAAACCTTCCTCTACTCGGGGCCGAATGACTTCCAGAAGCACCTGATCCAATTCGGTCAGACCGTGTCGCGGATCGCACAACAAGACAATGCCGGTCAGATTTTCTCGCGAGACCAGATAATTTGCCATGACCCGCTGCCATCTGGCCTTGTCCTGTTGGGGTACAGCTGCGTAGCCATAGCCTGGGAGATCTGTCAGAACCGCATCGGTGGCCCCCTGCTTGCCCAGTGCAAACAAGTTGATATGTTGTGTTCGTCCTGGTTTTTTGGAGGCAAAGGCGAGCTGTTTTTGTTGCGTGAGCGTATTGATACAGGTAGATTTTCCGGCGTTGGATCGCCCCACAAAGGCTATTTCCGGGACTTCCAGTTGGGGTAGGTGCTGCAGATCAGGTGAGGTGATCAAAAAACGCGCTGTATGCATCCAGGACAGGGCCAGGGCGGATGGGTCAACGGGCTGATTGGCTGGGCCAGCGGCGGGTTTGGGGGGCTTGTTGGTAGGGCTCATGAGTCATTGGCTTTGAAGCCACGGCAGCATTGTAGAATCACGCTGATTAGCTTGACCAACCTGTATTGACTATGAAGTTGTCTGCCTCCCTGCTTTTGACAGTTGCCGGCTTGATGCTGTCATCATCGATTTATGCGGCCAAAGAGGCTCCCCAGCCTGTCAAGCCTGACCTGGCCAAGGGTGAGGCCAAGTTCACCGCTGTCTGTGCGGCTTGTCACGGTGCCGACGGCAACTCCGCTATCCCTGCCAATCCCAAGCTGGCGCAACAACATCCTCAGTACCTGGCTAAACAGTTGCTGGAATTCAAGTCGGGCAAAAGAAGCAATGCGGTCATGAAACAGTTCGCTTCGGACCTCAGCGATGACGACATGAAAAACATTAGCGCCTGGCTGGCCTCTAAGCAGACCAAGCCAGGGTTTGCAAAAGATAAACAATTGGTGGCACTGGGTGAGCGCATTTATCGTGGCGGGATTCCTGATCGCCAGATTGCTGCCTGTGCTGGCTGTCACAGCCCAAACGGCGCCGGCATTCCGGCTCAGTACCCACGTTTGGGAGGGCAACATGCCGACTACACTGCCAGCCAGTTGGCGGGTTTTCGCGATGGCGCCCGCCTGAACAGCGTGCCTATGGCGCAGGTGGCGGCCAAGATGAACGATCGCGAAATCAAGGCGGTGGCGGACTTTATTGCGGGCCTGCGCTAACAGCACGGAACCTTCAGGCCACCAAGCACTCCAATCCGAGGCAGGCCCTGTCAAAGGCCTGCCTTTTTTGTTTGGTACGCGCACAATCTTTCCATGACAACAAGCCCGCAGTCCCCCGCAACCCAAGAATCTGCTCGGTTTTGGCAGCCTTTGATGGAATTGCTGTCGTCAATGCGGTTTGCGATTTCGCTTTTGACCGTCATCAGTATTGCGTCTGTCATTGGCACCGTGCTCAAGCAGCATGAGCCGCTTAACAACTACATCAACCAGTTTGGCCCTTTTTGGGCCGAAATCTTTGAAAGAACCCAGCTCTATTCGATTTACAGCGCCTGGTGGTTTTTGCTGATTCTTGCTTTTCTGGTCGTCAGCACATCCCTTTGCATTGCCCGCAATGCCCCAAAAATTCTGGCTGATCTACGGACTTACAAGGAAAATATTCGTGAGCAAAGCCTGCAGGCGTTTCATCATCGGGCCACCGCCAACCTGACGGGTGATCCTGAAAAGGCATCACGCCAAATCGGTCAGGCCTTGGTCGGAGCCGGATGGAAAGTGAAACTGCAAAGGCGCGAGACCCGTTCTGGTGTGGGCTGGATGGTTGCGGCCAAGGCGGGAGCAGTGAACAAGCTGGGCTATCTGGCTGCGCACAGTGCGATCGTGCTGGTGTGCCTTGGTGGATTGTTCGATGGCGATCTGATCGTCAGGGCCCAGATGTGGCTGGGTGGCAAGGTCACGTATTCAGGCGGTGGGATGATCGCTGATATCAAGCCCGAGCACCGACTGAGCCAGGCCAACCCGACCTTCCGGGGTAATTTGCTGGTGGCTGAAGGCACCCAGTCCAGCACGGCCATCCTGAACCAGTCAGATGGCATTCTTGTTCAGGATCTGCCATTTGCCATTGAACTCAAGAAATTCATTGTGGAGCATTACTCTACTGGCATGCCCAAGCTGTTCGCCAGTGAAATCATCATCCATGACAAGGAAACTGGTGAGCGCAGAGAGGCGCGGGTCGAGGTCAACCACCCCGCCAGCTACCGGGGCATCGAGATCTATCAGTCCAGCTTTGAGGATGGTGGCTCAACTGTCCGCTTGAAGGCACTTCCGATGAATGCTGTGACCCGCCCTTTTGAGGTTGAGGGGGTGATTGGGGGCGCAACCCAGCTGACCAATGGCTCTGAAAAGCTGACCCTTGAATTTACTGGCTTGCGGGTGATTAATGTCGAGAACCTTGGGGACCCATCCAGTTCAGGCGCAGACCTGCGCAAGGTTGATTTGCGCGCTGCACTGGACAAGCAACTGGGGCCGGCAAACAAGCCTGATCGCAAAAAGAACCAGCGTAACGTCGGTCCGAGTGTGACTTACAAGTTACGTGACGCCTCTGGCCAAGCCCGTGAGTACCACAACTACATGTTGCCGGTTGACCTTGGCGAGTCCTCTCGTATTTTTCTGATGGGAATGCGTGAATCACCCTCTGAGCCCTTCAGGTACCTGCGCGTCCCGGTGGATGCAGAGGGGGGACTGAATGAATTCTCGCGCCTTCGGCAGGCACTGGCTGAAAGCAGCATGCGCGAATTGGCGGTGCGTCGGTATGTCCAACGTGTTCTGGATCCAAGTCGCCCTGACCTTAAGGATCAGTTGACAGCCTCTGCTTACCGGGCCCTGTCTCTGTTTGCCGGTGCTGATCCGGAGGCAAAAAATACCGCTGGTTTACAGGCTGTGGCTAATTTCCTGGAGGCCAATGTGCCGGATGCCGAGCGTGAGCGTGCGGGGGAGGTCCTGGTGCGTGTTCTCAACGGCACCCTTTTTGAATTGCTCCAAATCGTTCGTGACAATGCCCATTTGAAGCCACTGGGTGCGGATGAAGCTACTCAAGCGTATGTCACGCAGCTTGTGATGGCTTTGAGTGACGCTTTTTTCTACCCCGCACCAATGGCCCTTCAGTTGACCGATTTCAAGCAGGTGCAAGCCAGCGTGTTTCAAGTGGCTCGCGCACCAGGCAAGCTGGTGGTTTATTTCGGCTGTGCCCTGCTTATCATTGGCGTGTTTGCCATGTTGTATGTGAGGGAGCGCCGTTTATGGGTGTGGTTGACCCCCTCTGAACTTGGCTCGCATGCAAGCATGGCCCTGTCCAGCAACCGCAAGACCATGGACGTCGACCGTGAATTTGAAGTACTGCGTGACAAGTTGATCGGTTCTCAAGGAGTTCGATGAGATGAATACCACCACCTTGACTCTGAATGAAGGCTATTTTGTACGCCGGGACAAGCTGGATTGGCTTTTTGCCGTCCTGGTCGCCGTAGGTGGTCTATACGCCTGGTTTGCTTACAACCATGCCATGGATGTCTATGAAAAGGCGATCCTGCTGGGGGCCATACCCGTTGTGGTTGGCTTGGGCTGGTTCTGGCGATCACTACGGCACCTCATGTTGGCAGTGGCAGCCCTGTCCTTGTTGGGTGTTGCCGCCTATCAGGGCGCACAACAGGGGGAGCTGGCCCGGGCGGAAACCGTGTTCTGGCTCAAGTATTTTCTGTCCAGCCAGTCAGCTATCCTGTGGATGAGCATGATGTTCTTCATGAGCACGCTGTTTTACTGGATTGGCATGTTCAGCGGTTCCGCTGGGGATGCCATGGAACGCCTGGCGTCACGCATGACCTGGGTGGCTGTGACCTTGGCGCTGGTGGGCACGATGATGCGCTGGTACGAGAGCCATTTGCTCGGCCCTGACATTGGCCATATCCCGGTGAGCAATTTGTATGAAGTGTTCGTGTTGTTTTGTTGGATGACGGCGCTGTTCTACCTTTACTTTGAAGCGCAATACAAGACGCGCTCCATGGGCGCCTTTGTGATGCTGGTGGTGAGCGCGGCAGTTGGTTTTTTGCTCTGGTACACCGTGGTTCGCGAGGCCCATGAAATTCAGCCGCTGGTGCCGGCATTGCAGAGCTGGTGGATGAAGCTGCATGTACCAGCCAACTTTGTCGGTTACGGCACCTTTGCCCTGTCTGCCATGCTGGGGTTTGCCTATCTGATCAAGAGCGAAGTCAATGAAACCCGCTGGTACAAGCTAACCCCACTCTGGATTTTTGGCATCGTTTTGTGCTTTGTGCCGTTCGCCTTTCGGAAAAGCACGGCCGAGGTTGGTGGCAGTTATTGGCTGGTCTATTTCATCATTGCGGCACTGATTGTCGGTAGCATCCTGCTTGGTCGTCGTCGCATCGCCGAGCGCTTGCCGGCGCTGGAGTTGATCGACGATGTGATGTACAAGGCCATTGCCGTGGGCTTTGCCTTTTTTACCATCGCTACTGTACTGGGCGCCCTATGGGCGGCCGAGGCCTGGGGTGGCTACTGGAGCTGGGACCCGAAGGAAACCTGGGCCTTGATTGTCTGGCTCAACTATGCGGCGTGGTTGCACATGCGTCTGATGAAAGGTTTGCGCGGGACGGTGGCCTCCTGGTGGGCGCTCGCCGGTCTAGGGGTGACCACCTTTGCCTTTATCGGGGTCAACATGTTCCTCAGCGGCTTGCATAGCTATGGCACGCTCTGAGATCCATTTCCCAGACTTGGACCGGTGAGCCAACGCTGGTAAATTAGTTTAGTTAGCCTCCCATCGCAAGACCAACCAGGAGAGAGTCCAATGCTGATCAAGACAGATGGCGATGGTTTCAACCATCCATTAGGTAGCGAGATCACATCGCAGCAGACCTACCTCAGACGACGCGGTGTGCTTCAATGGGCTGGCGTCTCGGCACTGGCCGGCTGGAGCTCGGCACAGGCGCAAGGCAACTCGATGCCTTCAGGCCAGCTGACGCCAATGCCTGGTGCGCGCTCCCAGGTCAGTGGTTTGGCAATCATGGATAAACCAACCAGCTACAAGGATGCCACCACATACAACAACTTTTATGAATTTGGAACTGACAAGGATGATCCGGCCCGTTATGCCCACGCACTGAAGATCTCGCCATGGTCAGTCTCGGTTGAGGGGCTGGTGAAAAAGCCGGGCAAGCTCGCGCTGGAAGACCTACTCAAGCTGGCCCCCATGGAGGAGCGCATCTACCGCATGCGCTGTGTTGAGGGCTGGTCTATGGTGATCCCCTGGGTGGGTTACTCCCTGGCCGCGTTGATTCGAAAGGTCGAACCCCTGGGAAGCGCCAAATTCGTGGAGTTCATCACCCGGGCTGACAGCGAAACCATGCCAGGCCTGCGCTCCAGCGTGATTGATTGGCCCTATGTCGAAGGGCTTCGTCTGGACGAGGCCCAGCACCCCTTGACCCTGCTGGCTTTTGGCATGTATGGCCAGGTGCTACCAAAGCAAAATGGCGCCCCTTTGCGTCTGGTGGTGCCGTGGAAATACGGATTCAAGAGTGGCAAAAGCCTGGTGGCCATCCGTTTTACTGACAAGCAGCCGCTGACCTCATGGATGAAATCCGCCCCGCAGGAGTACGGCTTCTACTCCAACGTCAACCCCAATGTCGATCACCCGCGTTGGAGCCAGGCCAGCGAGCGGCGCATTGGTGAAGATGGGCTGTTTTCCAGGAAACGTAAAACCCTGATGTTCAACGGTTACGAGCCGCAGGTCGGTCAGCTGTATGCGGGCATGGACCTGAAGAAGTTCTATTGAGTCGGCTGCTGCGAAGTCGTGGTGAGTGATTGCGCGGTCTGTCGGGATGCCCTTACGTTCTTTTAGGTGCACTGCGGTTTGCCGCCACCCGCGCCTGGTCTGACGCCTTCTCGCTACGCCTCATTACATGGATGATCGTTTTCTCCGACATCGGTTTGCCAAGCCGATGGTCTTCGTTTTAGCGCTGCTGCCCGCCTTCTGGTTGCTCTGCGCAGCCTTGACCGATCAGCTAGGGGCCAACCCAGCCGAGACGCTGGTGCGCGCCACCGGTGACTGGACGCTGCGATTTTTGTGTCTGGTGCTGGCGGTCACGCCGCTGCGTATGATGCTGGCTTGGGCAGCGCTACTCCGACTGCGCCGCATGCTCGGTCTGTTTGTGTACTTCTATGTCTTGCTGCATCTGCTGAGCTATGCCTGGTTTGACATGGGTTTCGATTTGGAGGACATCGCGCGCGACATCGGTAAACGTCCGTTCATTCTGGTTGGCTTCAGCGGTTTTACCTTGCTCACACTGCTGGCGCTGACTTCATTCAATCGGGCGGTACGTTGGCTGGGAGCGGCTCGCTGGCAGGCGCTTCACCGGGCCGTGTATGCGGTAGCCATGTTGGCCGTGCTGCACTTTTTCTGGATGCGCGCGGGCAAGAACGACTTTGCCGAGGTCGCAGTGTATGCCGCTATCCTGGGTTTGCTGCTGGGCTGGCGGCTCAAGAGAGCAGTAGTTCGCCGCGCATCTGATCCGTCGAGGTCTCGCGCAGGCGGATCAGATGCGCCTGATTCCCACTGACCAGGACTTCGGCGGCACGTGATCGCGTGTTGTAGTTGCTGGCCATGCTCATGCAGTAGGCGCCAGCCGACAGCACAGCCAATTGATCGCCCGCATTCACCGCCAGGGCGCGCTCATGCCCCAACCAGTCACCACTCTCGCAAACCGGGCCGACCACTTCCCAGATGCTGGTCTGGCTTGCGCGTGGATTCAGGGGAATGATTTGGTGGTAGGCCTCGTACATCGCCGGTCGGGGCAGATCGTTCATGGCGGCATCAACGATACAGAAGTTTTTTTGCTCACCGGGCTTGAGGTAGAGCACTTCGGTCAGGCAGACACCGGCGTTACCCACCAGTGAGCGTCCAGGCTCAATCATCAATTGTCGGTCGCCGTAGCCGCGCGCATCGAGTTTGGTCAACAACTTGGCCCACAGCGCATCGGCTGCAGGTGGCGTGTCACCGTTGTAGTCAATCCCGAGACCGCCGCCGAAATCGATATGGTGCAGGTGGACACCCGCGGCCTCGATGGCCTGCACCAGTTCGAGCACCCGCTCCATGGCATCCAGGTAGGGGTCTTCCTGGGTAATCTGAGAGCCAATATGACAGTCAATACCGACGACTTTTAGCCCCGGCAATCTGGCCGCACGCTGGTAGGTGGCCAAGGCATGTTCGTGGGCGATGCCGAACTTGTTGTCCTTGAGGCCGGTGGAGATGTAGGGGTGGGTTTTGGCGTCAACATTGGGGTTGACCCGGATGCTGACTGGGGCTGTCTTGCCCAGGGACAGCGCCACCTCGTTGATTGCGTCGAGTTCTGCCTCGCTTTCAACATTAAAGCAGCCAATGTCGGCCTGCAAAGCCAGGCGTATTTCAGCGCGAGTCTTGCCAACCCCGGAGAAAATAACTTTGGCTGGATTGCCGCCAGCTGCCAGTACTCGCTGGAGTTCACCGCCTGAGACGATGTCAAAGCCACAACCGGCACGGGCAAACAATTGCAAAATGGCCAGCGAGGAATTGGCCTTCATGGCGTAGCAGATCTGTGCGTTGCGACCCGCAAAGCCACGCTGATAGGCTGCCAGCGCTGACAGCATGGCGCCCTGTGAATAGACGAACAGCGGGGTGCCATGCTGGCGGGCCAGGTCGGCCAGCCGAACATCTTCGACGTACAACTCGTTGTTGCGGTAGGTGATGAAGGGATGACCCGGCAGGTTTTTATCAGTCATGGACGGCTAGGCGTGGCAGGTGAGGGGCCCGGTTGCGGCGAAGTGGATCCGGGCAATAATGATTCGGGCAGGGTGGCGCGTTGGGCAGCAGCGGGTTCTTTGGGCAGGTAGAGCGGACCAGTCTGACCACAAGCGCACAAGCCCATGCTTGCCAGGGCAACCAGCCAAGCAAGGGCAAATGCCCTGACTAAAATTTGCCTAGTTTGCAACATTATGGAATTGTAATGACCGACACTGAATACATGGATCGCGCCGAAAGCCTGCTACACCATATTGAGGCTCAATGTGACCGGCTCAATGAGGATACCGAGGCCGATATCGACAACCAGCGCGTGGGTGGAATGATCACCCTGACCTTTGCCAACAAGAGCCAGATCATCATCAATTTGCAAAAACCTTTGCATGAGGTTTGGCTGGCTGCCAAGGCAGGAGGGTTCCACTACAAGTTTGATGGCGAAAAATGGCTGGATACCAAGGGTCAGGGCGAGTTTTTTTCCAACTTGTCCCGCCATGCCAGTGAGCAGTCGGGTTGTGCTCTGGATTTCTCCCGCTGATCAGTTGCGAAACAGATCAAGGATGCGTCGCTTCTCGTCGGCGCGGGGCAAGGTCATCGGCGTCTCGGGCCCACCGGCTTTACCGTCTAGACCCAGTCGGGTGACGCCTGCATTACCGGCAAACTCATCAAAGTACCAGTCGCCATTGACATGGACAACGCCTGCTGGGGCAGCAGGTTCGTTGATGGGCAGATTTTTAAGCGCGTGCTCCATGAACCTGATCCATACCGGCAGACTCAAGCCACCGCCCGTCTCACGTTCACCGAGCTTGCGAGGCGTGTCGTAGCCAATCCAGGTAATGGCTGTCAGGTTGGGGTTGTAGCCGGCGAACCAGGCATCCCGCGAGTCATTGGTGGTGCCGGTCTTGCCATAAATGTCAGGTCGCTTCAGGGTTGTCATGGCCCGGGCAGCAGTGCCTGAGCGGGTTACCTCCTGCAGCAGACTATTCATCAAAAAGGCATTGCGGGAACTGATCACCCGGGCTTCCTCGGTCAGGATGGGCTGTGGTGTAGTGAGCAGTACCTTGCCCTTCTGCTCGGTAATGCGGGTGATCAGCCAGGGATTGATTCGGTAGCCGCCATTGGCAAACACCGAGTAAGCGCTTGCCATTTGCATCGGTGTGACCGAACCGGCTCCCAGCGCCATGGTGAGATAGGGGGGGTGTTTTTCAGCCTCGAACCCGAACCGTGTGATCCAGTCCTGCGCATATTGCGGGCCGATGGCGTTCAATACCTGAATCGACACCATATTTTTTGAATTGGCCAGTCCTCGTCGCAAGGTCATGGTGCCCTCAAACTTGCCGTCGTAATTTTTAGGTTCCCAAGGCTGGCTACCCGTCACGCTGGCGTCAAAGAACAGGGGGGCATCGTTGACAAGGGTGGTCGGTGTAAAGCCTTTTTCAAGAGCGGCTGAATAAATAAAGGGCTTGAAACTCGACCCTGGCTGACGCCAGGCTTGGGTGACATGGTTGAATTTGTTTTTTGTGAAATCAAAGCCACCGACCAGGGCCGTGATGGCGCCCGAGCGCGGATCCATTGCAACAAAGGCGCCTTCGACCTCCGGTAACTGGGTAATTTCCCACGATTGCTTTGGCGTTTGCACCACCCGGATGATGGCGCCACGTCGTAACCGGATATTGGCAGGGGCCTTGTCAGACAGGCCAGACTGGGCCGGTCGCAGACCCTCGCCAGTGATCTGAATCGATTCCCCGTTGGCTCGCATTGCCAGGATCTTTCTGGGATTTGCCTCCAGGACAACGGCCGACAAGAGGTCACCATTGTCAGGATGGTCATCCAAGGCGTCGTCAACCGCGTCTTCCAGTTCCTCAGGTTTGGTTGGCAGAGTGACAAATTTCTCTGGTCCGCGGTAGACCTGCCGGCGTTCGTAGTCCATGATGCCCTGGCGCAGGGATTTGTAGGCAAGCTCCTGGTCGTCTGACTTGATGGTCGTGTAAACATTCAAGCCGCGGGTATAGGTTTCATCGCCGTATTGAGGAAGCATGAGCTGGCGGACAGTCTCGGCGACAAACTCTGCGTGAGAGCGTCCGTTTTCACTCAGTGACTTGAGTTTGAGGTCCTGTTTTTTTGCGGTATCGGCCTGAACCTTGGTGATAAAACCGTTTTCCAGCATTCGATCGATGATGTGAAGTTGACGGGCTCTGGCTCGTTTTGGGTTCTTTATCGGGTTGTAGGCCGAAGGCGCTTTGGGCAGCCCAGCCAGCATCGCAGCCTCAGCCACAGAAAGGTCCTTCAGGGCCTTGCCGAAGTAAGCCTCGCTGGCAGCGCCAAAACCATAAGCCCGGTTGCCGAGGAAAATCTGGTTCATGTAAATCTCAAGGATCTGGTCCTTGCTCAACAAGTGCTCCAGCTTGAAAGTCAGCAATAGTTCGTAAATTTTGCGGGTAAAGGTCTTTTCTGAGGTCAGATAGACATTGCGAGCGACCTGCATGGTGATGGTTGAGGCGCCTTGACTTTTGACCCGCCCCACATTGGCAAGCCCGGCGCGAATAACACCCAGGTAATCCACGCCACCATGTTGATAAAAACGGGTGTCCTCAATGGCCAGAACCGCATTGGTCATGACCTTGGGGATTTGCTCGATGGGGACGAACTGGCGTCGTTCAGCGCCAAATTCACCAATCAAAGTCCCTTCCACAGAAAAGACCCTTAAAGGCAATTTTGGGCGATAGTCCTGTAGCTCCGAAATGTCTGGCAGGTTCGGGTAGGCTGTCGCTAAGGCGATGGCAACCAAGAGCAACAAGGCCATGAGGCCAGCCAGCGCCAGCCCAGCTGCCGACAAGAAGAAGTGCAATGCCCAGTGGCGACTCGCATCGACATGAGACTTGGTGTTTGGCTTGTCTTTTGCAGGCATAGGGGCGGAAAGTGTGGCAAAAGCATTATAAAAACGTGAAAGAACCGATTAGAAGCTATGCTGAATAGACATTGATCAATTGTTTGGGTAAATCATCGTTGAGTCAGTCTCCCCTGTTGATACGATGAAACAAAAAATGATTCATTTCGATGGTCGATCCTTCAGATTCAGGTAACCTCATCCCGGGAGGGGTAAGATTTGATTTCATTGCGATCACTCTTTAATCGCGAACCAGAGCCCTTGCTGGGGCTGGATGTCAGTTCGGCCAGCGTCAAACTGGTCGAGTTGGGGCGCAATAAGGATGGCCGGCTGGTCCTCGAATCTTGCGCTCTTGAGGTTCTGGAGCCTGGCTGGGTGGCGGAGGGCACCATCGAAAAATTCGATGAGGTTTCCGCCGCTGTTCAGCGATTGCTAAAAAAATCTGGCAGCCGGACCAAGAATGTGGCTATGGCTCTGGCGCCTTCGCTGGTCATTACCAAAAAAATTCTGCTGCCCGCAGGCAAAACCGATCAAGAAATGGAAGTGCTTGTCGAGGCCGAGGGTAACCAATACATACCGTTTCCGTTGGAGGAGGTTTATCTTGACTTTTCTGTACTGGGTCCAGCTGCTGGCTCCAGCGAAGATGTTGAGGTACTGATTGCTGCTTCCCGCAGGGAGCGGGTCCAGGATATTCAAGGTTTGGCTGAGGCGGCAGGGTTGAACCCGGTGGTGGTCGATCTGGCGTCCCATGCGGCCAGAAGGGCAGTTTCCCATGTTGTAAATGGCCTGACCGCTAAAGAGGGTGAACAAGAGGCCCTGGTTGCTTTGTTTAAGTTGGGCGCGCTTACGACCAGCTTGCTGGTCCTGCAGGACGATGAGGTGATCTACGAGCGCGATCAGGCGTTTGGTGGCGCTCAACTGACCCAGGCCATCATGCGACATTACGGCTTTACCTACATGGAAGCCGAAAAGAAAAAAAGATCTGGCACTTTGCCTGAGGATTATCGGGTGGATGTGCTCAGGCCATTTATTGACAATCTGATCCCGGAATTTGGTCGTGCCCTGCAGATTTTCTTTGCCAATACGTCTCACACCAAGGTTGACCACATTCTTCTATCCGGTGGCTCGGCTGCTTTGCCCCGGCTGGATCAGGTCGTGACTGAACATACGTCTTTCCCTTGCACGGTGGTAAACCCGTTTGAGGAGATGCTGATGGGTGAGGGTCTACGGCAGAACAAGATGGCCCAAGAATCCCCCTCGTACCTGACCGCTTGCGGCCTAGCCTTGCGAAGGTTTGAATCGTGAGCGCCCTGATCAATTTGCTCCCCTATCGCGAAACTGCTCGACGTCGGCAGCGTGAGCTGTTTCAGTATTCGTTGGGGGGTGCCGTCATGGCGGGTTTGCTGGTGTCAGCCGGAATTTATTTCTGGCAGCAAAACCAGATCTCCTCACAACAAAATACTAACCGGTTGCTTCAAGGCGAAATCAAGGTGCTGGAGGGCAAGATCAAGGAGATCGCAACCCTGGAATCAGAGATTGCCGCCTTGCGAGCGCGTCAGCAGGCGGTCGAGGATTTGCAGGCGGATCGCAATTTGCCGGTGCATTTGATTACCGAACTGGCCAGGCTGGTACCCATCGGTGTCTATCTCATGAGCATGAAGCAGGACGGCCTGATGGTGACTTTGAAGGGGGTCGCTCAGTCCAACGAGCGGGTGTCTGAGTTGCTCCGTAATCTGGCCTACAGTTCACCATGGTTTACCAAGCCTGACCTGGTCGAGATTGTGGCCGGTACAGTTCCGCTAGGTCCCAGGGATCAGCGCCGGGTTGCCAATTTCACGCTACGGGTCACCCTGGTCAGACCCAAACAGTCCGAGCCAGCCCCTGACAGTGCCAATGCCCCGCCGAGTTCTGCGCAGAAGCCGACCGGTCAAGCTCCCGCAGGAAAGTAGCGCAACATGGCCCTGGCTTTCAACTTTTCCAGCAAGCTTGATTTGACCTCGATCGGTAACCGTCTACTTGCCCAGTTTCGCTATCTGGACACACGACGACCGGAAACCTGGCCGATTGCGCCACGCGCCATGCTGCTGATAGGCTTGGCTTTGATGGTAGTCGCTGGCCTATGGTTTCTCTGGCTGACCAATGTAGAAGAGGAGTTGCAGGCTGAACGGTCCCGCGAGGTCCAACTCAAACAGGATTTCAGGACAAAACTGACCAAGGCGATCAACCTAGAGGCGCTCAAAAAGCAACGCGAGCAGGTACTGGCCAATGTCAATCAATTGGAAAAGCAACTGCCAAGCAAGGCTGAAATGGATGCCTTGCTTTCAGATATCAACCAGGCCGGATTAGGGCGCAGCCTCCAGTTCGAGCTCTTTCGGCCGGGGCAGGTGACCGTCAAGGAGTATTACGCAGAGCTCCCTATCGCAATTCGGGTGACAGGACGCTACCACGACATTGGAGACTTTGCCTCGGACATTGCGCATCTTTCGCGCATTGTCACTCTCAACACCCAGTTGGTGATTGTTCCGGGTCGGGATGACATTCTGGCCATGGACGCCACTGCGCGCACTTACCGTTATCTGGACTCGCAGGAAATTGAAGCGCAAAGAAAAGCGACTGGCAAGAAGGGGGCAACCAAGTGAAACTAGCCTTGCTACCCCTGCTCGGCTTGCTGCTAATGACCAGCGGGTGCAGTGTCAATGACGAAGAAAAGTTAAGAAACTGGATGGCAGAGCAACGCCTGCAGGTCAAGGCTCGCATCACCCCATTGCCAATTCCAAAGCCCTTCCAGCCTGAGCCCTATGAGGCGGCAAACCTGCCCGATCCGTTTGGCAAGGAAAAGCTGAATATGGTTTTGCGCCGTTCAGCATCTCAGTTGGAGTCGGACCCTTTGCTGGCACCGGAAATCAAACGCCGCAAGGAGCCATTAGAAGCATTTCCCCTCGATGCCATGACCATGGTCGGCAGTGTATCCAAGCAGGGTCAACCCATGGCATTAATCCTGGCCGACAGGTTGCTTTATCAAGTGCGGGTTGGTAACTACATGGGGAAAAATTACGGCCGGGTCATCAAAATTACCGAGAGCGAACTGACTGTTCGAGAAATTGTGCAGGATGCCGCAGGCGAGTGGGTGGAGCGTCCTGCCTCGCTTCAATTGCAGGAGAAGACGAAATGAAGAGCAACAGACCCAGTTGGAAGGGCTTGGGACACTGGAAGAGCGTCTTGGCCGCATGTCTTGGTCTGATGCTTTGGCCTGCCTTTGCTCAGAATTCGATTGAGGCGGTCACGGGCAATGTACAAGGTGGCAGCGAAGTCCTCAAGATAGATCTGAGCCAAGAACTGACGGCGCAACCCACCGGATTTGCCATTCAGTCACCGGCCCGGATCGCGCTGGATTTCCCGGGTGTTATCAGTTCTCTGCCGCGGTCGACGGTGGAGGTCAATCAGGGTAATTTGCGAACCGTCACTGTCGTTCAGGCGGGCGATCGAACCCGGGTGGTGCTCAACCTCAAGCAGGCAGCCGGATACAAAACCCAATTGCAGGGCAAATCGGTGCTGGTTTTCTTGGAGTCCGCCACTGGCGTGACCGCGACCAGGGCCAGTTCGACAGCCCCTGCGGTGCAGGCCAGTACTCAGGGTACATCCCAGGCGCTGAAAGATATTGATTTTCGACGTAATGTTGACGGCGCTGGGCGGATCATTGTGAGCCTTCCCAGTGCCCAGTCTGGCGCCGGCCTCCAGCAGCAAGGTCAAACCTTGGTGGTTGAGTTTCCCGGAGCCAGCCTACCTGAGGGACTACGCCGTCGCATGGATGTGTCCGATTTCGGCACACCCGTGCAGACCGTCAGTGCCTTCCAGGCAGGCGACCGTGTGCGGCTGGTGATCGAACCAAAGGGGCAGTGGGAGCACAGCGCTTACCAGAGTGATGATCAGTTTGTGGTTGAAGTTAAGCCGCTGCGGCCAGACCCCACCAAGCTCAGCCCCGGGGTAGGGTTTACTGGGCAAAAATTGTCCCTCAACTTTCAAAGCATTGAAATCCGATCCCTGTTGCAGGTGTTTGCCGATTTCACAGGTTTGAATGTAGTGACTTCTGATTCGGTCGCTGGATCGGTTACCTTGCGCCTGCAGGATGTCCCTTGGGACCAGGCCATGGACATCATCCTTCGTGCCAAAGGCTTGGGGGTGCGTAAGTCGGGCAATGTGCTCTGGATTGCGCCCAATGAAGAAATCCTGGCCAAGGAAAAGCTTGAGCGGGAGTCGCGTGTGGCCCTTGAGGGGCTGGAGGCTGTGCAAACCCAATCTTTCCAACTGAACTATGCCAAGGCCGTAGAAGTGGCCCGCCAGCTGATGGGTGTTGCCATACCCGGTGCAGCGCCGATGGCTCCAGCGCCAGTTCCCGGCGGTGCTGCGCCGCCAACCGGCCGCATTCTCAGCATTCGTGGCAGCGTGATACCGGAAGTGCGGACCAACCAGCTTTTCGTGACCGATATTCCTAGCAAGATCGAACAGGTGCGCCAATTGATTATCAAGTTGGATGTGCCGGTGCGGCAGGTCCTGATCGAGGCACGCATTGTGGAGGCGGATGATTCCTTTGGTAAGGCGCTGGGTGTTCGTTTGGGGGGGGGCGGGCCAGCCACTGCTGCCACTTCGGGGGGGGTGCAGTTCGGGGGGTCATACAGCGCCACCACTGCCGGTGTGGCTGCTGGCAGTTTTCTGAACATGCCTGCGGCCTTTCCCTCAGGGGTGTCAGCCCTGGTTCCCACCGGCGCCAATGCGCCGGCATTCGCCGTCTCCATCTTTGGTGAGGGCGCTGCCCGTTTCCTGAATCTGGAAATCTCAGCCCTGGAGGCTGACAACAAGGGCAAGGTGGTATCAAGCCCGCGCGTGGTCACCGCTGACAAAACCAAGGCGTTGATCGAGCAGGGTACCGAGCTGCCTTACCAGATGGCGACAGCCAGTGGTGCGACCTCGGTGGCCTTTCGCAAAGCCAACCTGAAGTTGGAAGTGACGCCCCAGATCACCCCCGAGGGCGGCATAATTCTGGATCTTGATGTCAACAAGGATACGGTGGGTCAAACCACACCCGCTGGATTTGCAATTGATACCAAGCATGTGCAGACACAGGTCCTTGTGGAAAATGGCGGCACGGTCGTGATTGGTGGAATTTTTACCATGGACGAGACGGATCAGGAAACCAAAGTCCCATTTTTTGGCGATTTGCCGGTGATGGGCCACCTCTTCAAGTCTCGTAACAAAAAGTCCATTAAAAAGGAGATGCTGGTCTTCATTACGCCCAAAACGGTTGTTGACAAGGCAGGTTTGCGCTAGAGAGGCTCCCTATTACATGCATCTTCAGGAAAGCGTTTGATAGTCACACTCATTGGACTGGCTGGCTCGGGCAAGACAACGGTTGGCCGACAGTTGGCACGGCGCCTGCAGGTTGCCTTCCTTGATTCGGACCATATTCTGGAGCAGCGTCTGGGCTGTTCGATCCGAGCTTTCTTCGAGGCCGAAGGCGAGGACCTTTTTCGAGACAAGGAAGAACAAGTCATTGATGAACTGACCCAAACCGGGGAAGGGATTCTCTCGACGGGGGGTGGGGTTGTGCTGCGGTCCAACAACCGCTCACGGCTGCATTCTCGAACCAAGGTGGTCTATCTGCGATCCAGCCCAGAGGAGCTGTTTCGGCGCCTGCGCCATGATACCCAGCGCCCTCTGTTGCAGGTTGCCGATCCGCTTGCGCGGCTACGGGAGCAGTTTGCCGCACGCGATCCCCTCTACCGGGAAACGGCTCATTTTGTGATCGAAACCGGCCGACCGACGGTAGCGAATCTGGTCAACAAAATTCTTATGCAGCTGGAGTTGGCGGTGTTCAAGTCTGACCCTAAATCAGTGGGATCTGGCATCACCTAAACTCAGGGCCATGCAAGCGCCTTCTTCTCCTACGCTTTTTTCACAAGTACAGATCAGTCTGGGCGAGCGCAGCTATCCCATTCTGATCGGTGACTCGGTTCTGGGTGAGCCTTCCAGTTATTCTGATCTGCCGCGTGCCGCCCAGGCCTTGATCGTGACCAATACCACCGTCAAGCCGCTTTATGCCGACGCTCTGCAATCTGCTCTCAGGCATCATTTCAGGCAGATCCATGTTTTGACCCTGCCAGATGGCGAGGCCTACAAAAACTGGGAGCAGCTCAATCTGATTTTCGATGCCCTGCTTCAAAATACCAGTGACCGAAAAACCGTACTGTTCGCCCTCGGAGGCGGGGTGATTGGGGATATGACCGGATTCGCGGCCGCCTGCTACATGCGCGGAGTTCCCTTTGTGCAGGTGCCCACCACCTTGCTGGCTCAAGTGGATTCATCAGTAGGTGGAAAAACGGCCATCAACCACCCCATGGGAAAAAACATGATCGGGGCTTTCTATCAGCCCTTGCGTGTGGTGTGTGACCTGGCCACGCTCAAAACACTCCCCGGCCGAGAGATGGCCGCCGGTCTGGCTGAGGTCATCAAGTACGGCCCGATCTATGACATGGAATTTTTCGATTGGATCGAGGCCCATGTCGATGCCCTGCTGGAGCATGATGCTGCTGCCCTGGCCCATGCGGTGCAGCGCAGCTGTCAGATCAAGGCGGAGGTGGTGGGGCAGGATGAGCGCGAGTCTGGACTCCGGGCCATACTCAACTTTGGCCATACGTTTGGCCATGCGATCGAGGCGGGACTGGGCTACGGCCAATGGCTGCATGGTGAGGCGGTGGGATGTGGCATGGTCATGGCAGCCACCTTATCGCAACGCCTAGGTCTGGTCGATGGCGCTTTCGTAGCGCGCCTGAGGCAACTGCTCAAGCGCGCCGGACTCCCCGTCGTGGGTCCGGTGTTGTCGCAAAGCGATAACGCTGCGCGCTACATGGAGCTTATGCGGGTGGATAAAAAGGCCGAAGCAGGTGAGATCCGCTTTGTGGTGTTACAGAAACCGGGCAAGGCTGTGGTTCAGCCGGCCCCCGATGCCATGGTTGCAGAAGTCATTGATGCCTGTTGCCAGCCCTAGGCCAGGCGCTGCTCGCTGTGGGATAGTGCAAACTCAATGACGCTTGCCCCCTATGCCTGCGACCCGGCCAAAACCCGCGGTCGTCGCTACCTGGAGCAACCGGCCCCCACCCGTAGCGAGTACCAACGTGACCGTGACAGGATTGTTCACTCCACCGCCTTTCGGCGACTGGTCTACAAGACACAGGTTTTTCTCAACCACGAGGGTGATCTGTTTCGAACCCGTCTGACGCATTCACTGGAGGTTGCCCAGCTCGGCCGGTCCATCGCCCGCCCCCTGGGCTTGAGTGAAGATCTGGTGGAGGCCATTGCATTGGCTCACGACCTGGGGCATACACCCTTTGGGCATGCAGGCCAGGACGCCCTCAATGAATGCATGGCGAATCAAGGGGGCTTTGAGCACAACTTGCAGAGTTTGCGGGTGGTGGACCATCTTGAGGAACGTTACCCCGCTTTTGACGGACTCAACCTGACGTTTGAAACCCGTGAAGGCATTCTCAAACATTGCTCCCAGCACAATGCAAGGCGACTTGAAGAAGAAGAACCCGATGGTCTAGGACGACGCTTTCTGGATCGACAACAACCCAGCCTGGAGGCGCAGCTGTGCAACCTGGCCGATGAAATTGCCTACAACGCACACGATATTGATGACGGCATTCGTTCGGGCCTGATCAGCCTGGAGCAGCTTGAGGAAGTCCCCCTGTTTGCATCCCATCGGCGCGAAACATTGAAGCAGCATCCGGGCCTGAGTCAGCCTTCGCAGATGCGTCGGCAGTTGTATGAGGTGATACGCCGTATGCTCAGCGCCATGGTCTACGATGTGATCGAAACGACAAGGGCATCACTGAGCAAAGCCGAGCCGGATAGCCTGTCGGCGGTTCGTCAGCTGCCACCTCTTGTGGGCTTCAGTCAGGAAATGCAGCAGCGCTCAGTGACATTGAAGCGTTTTTTATTTGCCAACCTGTATCGCCATCCCCAGGTGTTGCAGAAATCAGAGCAGGCCAAGCACATTGTTTGCGAGCTGTTTGAGGCCTATGCACTGGATCCATCGGAAATGCAGGCGGGTTTTACGGCGCGCCTGGATGCTGTGAGGGACCAGGCGGACAACAGTCAGGCAGGAGCGCGCGTGGTGGCCGACTACATTGCAGGCATGACCGATCGATTTGCCTCCCGAGAACATGAACGACTGACCGGACGCAGGCTATTGTGAAAACACTGGCTCATGCAAAAGGCCCCTCTATCGAGCCGGCCCTGGTTGTGATCCTGGCGGGGGTATGTGCCGCCTTGCACGTTGGCAAGCTCCCGCCGGCCTTGCCGGTTTTGCAGCAAGAACTGGGGATCAGCTTGTTGCAATCGGGCTTTCTATTGTCGCTGGTGCAGCTTGCCGGAATGTCAGCCGGGCTTTTCATCGGGCTGCTGGCCGATGGAATTGGACTCAGGCGCAGCCTGTTGATCGGCTTGTCGATTTTGGGGGTCAGCTCATTGCTGGGTGCCAGTGCCAAACAGCCGCAATGGCTGCTCATTTGGCGCGCAATCGAGGGGCTTGGATTTTTGCTGGTAGTTTTGCCAGCGCCAAATCTGATTCGTCAACTGGTTCGGCCTGAGCGCATGAGCATCATGATGGGCGTGTGGGGAGCCTACATGCCGCTGGGCACCGGATTGGCACTTCTGCTGGGGCCGGCTTTGATTATCTGGGCAGGCTGGCAGTCCTTGTGGTGGGGTCTGGCCGCGCTGAGCTTTGGCATGCTGTTCTGGGTCATCCGGGTCGTGCCAGTTGCCGTCAAAGCACCAACCTTCCAGCAAGACGGGGTCAACCTATGGCTGGCTCGGCTTTGGCTGACGCTTCGCTCTTCAGGCCCCTGGCTGGCTGCCCTTACTTTTGCTGCCTATTCGGCGCAGTGGCTGGCAGTCATCGGTTTTTTGCCGACAATTTATGCGCAGGCCGGTTTTCCCAGCAGTACCACGGCACTGCTGACCGCGCTGGTTGCATTGGCCAACATCATTGGAAACCTGATGTCGGGACGGCTATTGGCGCGTGATATTTCTCCTCAAACCCTGCTGTATGTGGGCTTTGTCACCATGGGCTTGGGCGCCATGCTGGCTTTTGCAAACGGCCCATGGGGACCGTTGCCCAGATTTTTTTCTATCCTTTTGTTCTCCATCGTGGGGGGGCTGGTGCCTGCTACGCTCTTCGCACTGAGTGTGCGTATGTCACCCAGTGAATTTACGGTTTCTACAACGGTTGGGTGGATGCAGCAATGGTCAGCGCTGGGCCAATTTGCCGGGCCTCCGCTGGTGGCGCTGGCAGCAGCCACACTGGGCGACTGGCGGGCTACTTGGTGGGTGACATGCAGTTTTTGTCTGATTGGATTGGGCCTAGCCCACAAAATAGGACGGCGCGTGGGATGAGAAAAAATATGGCTAGTTCGGGCCAACCTCAAAAAGCTTCTACCTTGAGCGATGTTCTACCGGAACTGCGACCCGGCCAATCGGTGGAATTGCTCAAAGAGCTTCACATCCTGACCCGCGAGGGTGCGCTGAATCAGGACTCACGGCGCAAACTCAAGCAGGTATTTCACCTCTACCAATTTATTGAAAAGTGTTTGCTGGAGCTTGAGGCGCAATCCCCAGGTGCAACGGCTGAGATCACGCTGGCAGATCATGGGGCTGGTAAATCCTACCTGGGCTTCATCATTTACGACCTTTTTTTCAAGTCCAGAGCCTGGGGCCGTATTTTCGGCATCGAGACCCGAAATGAATTGGTGCAAAAGTCTGTGCAACTGGCGGAGAAACTGGGTTTTGATCGTATGGCGTTTCTTAACCTGAGCGTTGCGGATTCACTGCAATCCAATCAACTGCCAGAGCAAGTTGACCTTGTGACGGCCTTGCATGCATGCGATACCGCCACCGATGACGCGATCACATTCGGTCTGCGCAAGCATGCTCGCTACATCGTGATCGTGCCATGTTGTCAGGCAGAGGTGGCGCGGGTGCTCAATTCTGGTAAGGCCTTGTCCCTTTCCAGGACTCCGCTGGCCGAGCTTTGGCGACACCCTCTGCACACCCGTGAACTGGGAAGTCAGATTACCAACGTGCTGCGCTGCCTTTATCTTGAGGCTTGCGGTTACCAGGTCACGGTGACCGAGCTGGTGGGATGGGAGCACAGCCTGAAAAACGAGTTGATTCTTGCGCGGTATAGCGGCCAGAAAAAATATTCAGCCGCCCAGCGGCTACGAGCCATTCTGAAAGAGTTTGGTCTGGAATCGCTGATTCAGAGCCGGTTTGCGTTTTTGGATCATTCAACCAAATTGGGGTCAGATAACATTTAACATTCCATTTGTTTCACTTCGAACTTGCTGAACATGGCTCGCCTGCCCAGACTTACAGTTGCCGATTACCCGCACCATGTCATACAGAGGGGGAACAACCGGCAGCAGATTTTTCTGGACGAGGCTGATCGACGCTTTATGCTCGCACTTTTGCATGAGTACTCGCTAGCCAGCCAGGTGGCGGTCCATGCTTATGTCCTGATGGACAATCATTTTCATCTTCTGGTGACGCCACAGCAAAATGATTCCCTGCCCAAGTTCATGCAGTCCGTGGGAAGGCGCTATGTCCGTTATTTCAACAACCGTCATGTGCGTAGCGGAACTCTCTGGGAGGGACGCTACAGATCCAACCTGATCGACAGTGAGGCCTACCTGCTGAAATGTATGGCCTACATCGATCTCAATCCGGTGCGCGCCGGGCTGGTTGAACATGCCCAGGGTTTCATCTGGTCGAGTTATGGACACTACGCCGGTTTGAGCCACGACCGACTGATCACGCCACCCTCTCTCTATTGGTCGATGGGCAATACACCCTTTGCCCGTGAAGTGGCCTACAAGCAGTTGGTCAACGGCGGACTCAGTGCCAATCAGCAGGCCAGATTGACGGAATCGGTGCTTCACGGCTGGGCCTTGGGAGATCCAAAGTTTATACGTGAGCTCCAGGGACTGACGCAACGACGGGTCAACCCCTTGCCACCTGGTCGGCCCAAAACCTCACAGAAGCAACCGAGCTAGTCCTATGCGGCTTGATGACGGCCAAAGTTAATCTTTTTTAATCTGTCCCTAATTAAATTCAATTTGGTTTGATTTTAATAAAATTAGAATCTGACCCCAATTTATTTTGCTTGGCAGTTCTGGGGCGATCGACTATGCTTGCCTCCCCCCTCTTAAACCTAGGAGCAGGCCATGACGACGGCTGCCGAAATTTCCTATCTGCAAAACAATGGTCTTTATGCCAACCACAATGAGCATGATGCTTGTGGGGTTGGCTTTGTTGCCCACATCAAAGGCACCAAGACCCACGAAATTGTCAGCGGCGCGCTGAAAATTCTGGAAAACCTCGACCATCGGGGTGCGGTGGGCGCCGACAAGCTGATGGGCGATGGTGCCGGCATCCTGATTCAAATTCCTGATGGGCTTTATCGGGAAGAGATGGCCAAACAGGGTGTGGAGTTGCCGCCACCTGGTGAATACGGCGTCGGGATGATTTTCCTGCCAAAAGAGCATGCCTCAAGACTGGCGTGTGAGCAAGAGATGGAGCGGGCCATCAAAACCGAGGGGCAAGTCTTGCTCGGTTGGCGCGATGTTCCGATCAACCGCGACATGCCCATGTCACCCACGGTACGTGAAAAAGAACCAGTGCTCAGGCAAGTCTTTATCGGGCGTGGCAACGATGTCATTGTGCAGGACGCCCTTGAGCGCAAGCTCTTTGTCATCCGCAAGACAGCCAGCGCATCGATTCAGGGTCTTAAGCTAAAGCACAGCAAGGAATACTATGTGCCTAGCATGTCGAGCCGCACGGTCATCTACAAGGGACTGCTGCTGGCCGATCAGGTGGGTACCTATTACCTGGATCTTCAGGACAAGCGCTGCATTTCAGCGCTGGGACTGGTCCATCAGCGCTTTTCGACCAATACTTTCCCAGAGTGGCCGCTGGCCCATCCCTACCGTTATGTTGCGCACAACGGAGAAATCAATACGGTCAAGGGCAACTACAACTGGATGAAGGCCCGCGAGGGGGTGATGTCTTCCCCGGTGCTCGGACCTGACCTGAAGAAACTCTACCCGATCAGTTTTGCCGACCAATCTGATACAGCCACATTCGACAACTGCCTGGAATTGTTGACCATGGCAGGTTATCCGATCAGCCAGGCCGTCATGATGATGATTCCCGAGCCATGGGAGCAGCATACAACCATGGACGAACGGCGCAGAGCCTTTTACGAGTACCACGCCGCCATGCTTGAACCATGGGATGGTCCCGCGTCGATTGTCTTCACCGACGGCCGGCAGATCGGAGCGACCCTCGATCGCAATGGACTGAGGCCATCGCGTTACTGCATTACAGACGATGATTTGGTGATCATGGGTTCGGAGTCTGGGGTGCTGCCCGTCCCTGAAAACAAGATCGTACGCAAGTGGCGCCTGCAGCCTGGCAAGATGTTCCTGATCGATCTTGAGCAGGGACGAATGATCGATGACGAAGAACTCAAAGCCAGCCTTGCCAACAGCAAGCCCTATAAACAGTGGATCGAAAACCTGCGAATCCGACTTGATGATGTGATCCAGCCCATAGCGGGTGAAGGGGAGGCGACCAGCAAGACTCAGGTTGAGGAGTCTTCCTCGGCGGCCCTCGAACATGTATCGCAAAGTCTGCTGGATCGTCAACAGGCGTTTGGCATGACGCAGGAAGACCTCAAGTTCCTGATGGCGCCCATGGCAGCCAATGGGGAGGAAGGAATTGGATCGATGGGCAACGACAGCCCCTTGGCTGTCCTGTCAGACAAGAATAAGCCGCTCTACAACTACTTCAAGCAGTTGTTTGCACAGGTGACCAATCCGCCGATTGATCCGATCCGCGAAGCCATCGTCATGTCCCTGGTGTCGTTTATCGGACCCAAGCCAAACCTGTTGGATATCAACCAGGTGAATCCACCGATGCGACTCGAAGTCAGCCAGCCTATCCTGGACTTCACGGACATGGCCAAGCTGCGCAATATTGCGGCCACCACGCAGGGAAAATTTCGCAGCTATACCCTGGACATTACCTATCCGCTGGCCTGGGGTCATGAGGGCGTTGAGGCCAAACTGGCTTCCTTGTGCGCCGAGGCTGTAGATGCCATCAAGGGCAATCACAACATCCTGATCATCAGCGACCGTTCGATCGCAGCGGGTCAAGTGGCCATTCCAGCCTTGCTGGCGCTGTCAGCCATCCATCAGCACCTGGTCCGAGAAGGACTTAGGACCACGGCTGGTCTGGTGGTGGAGACCGGAACGGCGCGCGAAGTTCATCACTTTGCCGTACTGGCCGGCTACGGTGCCGAAGCGGTGCACCCTTACCTCGCACTTGAAACCCTGGAGGCTTTGCACAAAAACCTGCCGGGCAACCTTGGCGCCGACAAGGCCATCTACAACTACATCAAGGCGGTCGGCAAGGGGCTCTCAAAGATCATGTCCAAAATGGGTGTTAGCACCTACATGAGCTATTGTGGCGCCCAACTATTTGAGGCAATTGGAATCAATAGCGAGACCGTCAGCAAGTACTTCACAGGCACACCCAGCCGGGTCGAGGGCATTGGCGTTTTCGAAATTGCCGAAGAAGCCATTCGCATGCACAAGGCAGCCTTCGGCCAGGACCCGGTTCTGGCCAACATGCTGGATGCGGGTGGTGAATATGCCTGGCGCACGCGTGGTGAAGAACACATGTGGACACCCGACGCAATTGCCAAACTGCAACACAGCACGCGTGCCAACAATTTCAGCACCTACAAGGAATACGCTCAGATCATCAATGATCAAAGCCAGCGTCAGATGACACTACGCGGCCTCTTCGAATTCAAGGTTGATCCCAGCAAAGCCATCTCCATCGATGAGGTGGAACCCGCCAGTGAAATTGTCAAACGCTTTGCAACCGGTGCCATGTCCCTGGGGTCAATTTCAACCGAAGCGCATGCCACCCTGGCCATTGCGATGAACCGGATTGGCGGTAAAAGCAATACCGGCGAAGGCGGGGAAGACCCGGCGCGTTACCGCAATGAACTCAAAGGCATCGTCATCAAAAAGGGCGAGTCGCTCAAGAGCGTGATTGGCGATGAGCAAGTTGAGGTTGACATCCCCTTGCAGGATGGCGACTCACTCAGATCAAAGATCAAGCAGGTGGCCTCAGGCCGGTTTGGCGTAACAGCCGACTACCTGGTCAGTTCAGACCAGATCCAGATCAAGATGGCCCAGGGTGCCAAGCCCGGCGAAGGGGGACAACTGCCTGGCGGCAAGGTGTCTGACTACATCGGCAAATTGCGTCATTCGGTACCGGGCGTCGGGCTGATTTCTCCGCCGCCACACCATGACATCTACTCCATTGAGGACCTGGCCCAGCTGATCCATGATCTGAAGAATGTTGCACCCCATGCCAGTGTCAGCGTCAAGTTGGTCAGTGAAATTGGCGTAGGCACGATTGCCGCCGGCGTAGCCAAATGCAAGAGCGACCACCTCGTGATTGCCGGCCATGATGGCGGCACCGGTGCCTCGCCCTGGTCTTCGATCAAACATGCGGGCAGCCCCTGGGAAATCGGCTTGGCCGAGACCCAACAGACCCTGGTCCTCAACCGCCTGCGTGGTCGTATCCGCGTACAGGTGGATGGTCAGATCAAGACTGGCCGCGATGTTGCCATCGGTGCCCTGCTGGGCGCTGACGAATTCGGTTTCGCAACGGCTCCGCTGGTGGTGGAGGGTTGCATCATGATGCGCAAGTGTCATCTCAACACCTGTCCGGTGGGTGTGGCGACGCAAGACCCGCTGCTGCGTAAGAAGTTTTCCGGCAAACCGGAGCACGTGGTCAATTACTTCTTCTTTATCGCTGAGGAGGTTCGACAGATCATGGCGCAGCTGGGCATCCGCAAGTTTGACCAGATGATCGGGCGTATGGATTTATTGGATATGCGCCAGGGCATCGAGCACTGGAAGTCCAGCGGCCTAGATTTTTCACGTCTTTTGGCCCAGCCGATCGTTCCGGCCGATGTGCCCCGCCTGCATGTGGCAGAACAGGATCATGGGCTGGACAAGGCCCTGGATCAGGTGCTGATCCAAAAATCCAGGGCTGCGCTGGAAAAGGGCGAGAAGGTTCATTTCATGGAGGCTGCCCGCAACGTCAACCGCTCGGTGGGCGCGATGTTGTCAGGCGCATTGACCAAGCTGCATCCCGAAGGCTTGCCCGATGACACGATACGAATCCAGCTCGAAGGCACTGGCGGTCAGTCCTTTGGTGCCTTTCTGGCCAAGGGCATTACCTTGTACCTGATTGGTGATGCCAATGACTATACCGGCAAGGGGCTGTCCGGAGGCCGAGTGGTAGTGCGACCCAGCATCGATTTCCGTGGCATTTCCACCAACAACATCATTGTGGGCAACACCGTGATGTTTGGCGCCACCACTGGTGAGGCCTTCTTTGGCGGGGTGGCCGGTGAGCGGTTTGCCGTGCGCTTGTCGGGTGCCACCACTGTGGTTGAAGGAACCGGAGACCATGGATGCGAATATATGACGGGCGGCACGGTGGCGGTATTGGGCAAGACCGGACGAAATTTTGCGGCCGGCATGAGCGGTGGCATTGCCTATGTTTATGACGAAGACGGCCGCTTTGCCGAGCGTTGCAACACCGCCATGGTGTCTCTTGAAAAGGTGCTGCCAGCCAGCGAGCAGGAGGCGCAGGTGGACCGAGCCGTCTGGCACCGTGGTCAGGCCGATGAAGTGCAGTTGAAAAAGTTGCTGGAAGATCACAACCGCTGGACTGGAAGCAAACGTGCGCGCGATTTGCTGGACAACTGGGCACAGGTCAGGACCAAGTTCGTCAAGGTCTTTCCCAATGAGTACAAGCGTGCCTTGGGTGAAATCAGCGCCAAGAATGCCAAGCGAACCCCCAAAAAGGAAGCGGCAACGGCCAAATAAGACTCTGGCATTGAGGGGCAATCTGCAGATTTGCCGCCCCTCAGCCGTCATCTGAATCGACAGGAAATATCATGGGAAAAGTTACAGGCTTTATGGAGTATGAGCGTATCGAGGAGGGCTACACGCCGGCCGTCGAGCGCGTGAAAAACTACCAGGAATTCGTGATTGGACTCAGCGATGAGCAGTCCAAACTGCAGGGCGCGCGATGCATGGATTGCGGAACACCTTTCTGCAACAGCGGATGTCCGGTCAACAACATCATTCCTGACTTCAATGATCTGGTCTACCGTGGCGACTGGCAAAATGCCATTGCAGTTTTGCACAGCACCAACAACTTCCCTGATTTCACCGGCCGTGTCTGCCCTGCCCCGTGCGAGGCGGCATGCACGTTGAACATCAATGATGATGCCGTAGGCATCAAATCCATTGAGCACGCCATCATCGACCGTGCCTGGGAGCATGGTTGGGTCAAGCCCCAGCCCGCTGAGACAAAAACCGGCAAAAAGATCGCGGTCGTAGGGTCCGGGCCTGCAGGCATGGCGGCCGCTCAGCAGTTGGCCCGAGCGGGGCATGAAGTCACGGTATTTGAAAAGAACGACACGATTGGTGGTTTGCTGCGTTTTGGCATTCCGGACTTCAAGTTCGACAAGAAACATATTGACCGCCGTGTTCAGCAAATGGAGGCGGAAGGGGTTGTCTTCAGGACCGGCACCTTGGTTGGCGAGATGCCCGAGGCTTCCAAAATCACCAACTGGGCCAAGCAGGTCATCAGCCCCGACCAATTGAAGAAAGACTATGACGCGGTCTTGCTGACTGGGGGCGCTGAGCAATCCAGAGACCTGCCCGTGCCCGGGCGTGATCTCTCGGGCATTCATTTTGCGATGGAGTTCCTGCCGCAGCAAAATCGTGTCAACGCTGGTGTCAGGATGAAAGACCAGATCCGCGCTGATGGCATGCATGTCATCGTGATTGGTGGCGGCGATACGGGTTCAGACTGTGTTGGTACCAGCAACCGGCATGGTGCTGCCAGTGTGACCCAATTTGAAGTCATGCCGATGCCCCCCGAGCAGGAAGACAAGCCCTTGGTCTGGCCCTACTGGCCGCTGAAATTACGGACCAGCTCCAGCCATGAAGAAGGCTGTGCCCGTGAGTTTGCGATTTCTACCAAGGAGTTTGTCGGCAAGAACGGCAAGCTGACCGGCTTGAAGACTGTCCATGTGACCATGAAGGATGGCAAATTTGTCGAGATACCCGGCACCGAGAAAGAGTATCGGGCCGATCTGGTGTTGCTGGCCATGGGCTTTACCAGCCCCGCGGCAACCCTGCTGGATGGTTTCAAGGTGGACAAGGATTCGCGTGGCAATGCGCGGGCTTCAACCGACGCTCTGGGGGGCTATGCCACCAGTACGCCCAAGGTATTTGCTGCAGGTGATTTGCGACGTGGCCAGAGCCTGGTGGTATGGGCCATTCGAGAAGGTCGTCAGGCCGCCCGCGCGATCGACGAATACCTGATGGGTTCGAGCAACCTGCCGCGTTGAACTGGCGCTGGTTCTATCCCTTATCATCCTAGAAGCCGGAAATTTCCGGCTTCTGCTTTCTCATGGCTACGAATTCGGACACTCTTGTCGAACTACGGAACCTGACCTTCGGGTATTCCGATCGAATCATTCTGGATGATGTGTCGATGCGCGTGCCACGCGGCAAGGTCACTGCCCTGATGGGGGCCTCTGGTGGCGGCAAGACGACCGTTCTTCGCTTGATTGGGGGGCAAAACCGTGCTCAAAAAGGAGAACTCCTGTTTGATGGGGACGATGTCACCCTGATGGATCAGGAGCGTCTCTATGCGGCACGCCGTCGCATGGGCATGTTGTTTCAGTTTGGCGCCTTGTTCGCTGACCTAGATGTCTTTGAGAATGTTGCCTTTCCACTGCGTGAACATACCGACCTTCCCGAAGCCCTGGTTCGCGACATTGTGTTGATGAAACTCAATGCAGTGGGTCTTCGCGGTGCGCGCGATCTGATGCCGAGCGAGGTCTCAGGCGGCATGGCGCGCCGCATTGCCTTGGCTCGGGCCATCGCGCTGGACCCGGAGCTGGTGATGTATGACGAGCCGTTCTCCGGTCTCGATCCAATTTCCCTTGGGACGGCTGCACGCCTGATACGGCATCTTAACGACGCCATGGGCCTGACCAGCATCTTTGTGTCCCACGAACTGGAACAGACCTTTGGGATTGCCGACCATGTCATCATTCTGGCCAACGGCAAGGTGGCGCTGGAAGGGACGCCTGAGCAGGTTCGGCAAAGCAAGGACCCACTGATTTACCAATATGTCAATGCCCTGTCGGACGGGCCGGTGCAATTTCACTACCCGGGTGCTACGGTCGAGGAAGACTTCGGGCTTACTGCGGTCGCCCATCCTGCGAGGTCAGCTTTATGAAATGGCTCAAACCATCGGATATCGGGTATGGCGTTCGCAGCAAGCTCGACGATATTGGTTACGCAGCCCGCTTGTTCCTCAAGCTATCAGCTACTCTTGGTGCCAGCCTGCGTCGTTTTTCGCTGGTTCGCGACCAGATTCACTTCCTGGGCAACTATTCGCTGGCAATCATTGCGGTCTCAGGCCTGTTTGTCGGTTTTGTGTTTGGCCTGCAGGGGTACTACACGCTGCAGCGCTATGGCTCTACCGAGGCCCTGGGATTGTTGGTCACTCTCAGCCTGGTCAGGGAATTGGGCCCGGTAGTAACGGCCCTGCTCTTTGCCGGCCGCGCCGGCACCTCACTGACCGCGGAAATCGGACTGATGAAAGCGGGCGAGCAAATCAGTGTGATGGAAATGATGGCGGTGGATCCGGTACAGCGCGTTCTGGCCCCGAGATTTTGGGGGGGTGTGATCGCCATGCCCTTGTTGGCCGGGGTCTTCAGTGCGATGGGCATTATTGGCGGTTGGGTGGTCGGGGTGCTGATGATTGGCGTCGATGGCGGCGCTTTCTGGAGTCAGATTCAGGGCGGTGTTGATGTCTGGAAAGATGTGGGCAATGGCATCATCAAGAGTGTGGTGTTTGGTTTTACCGTGACTTTTGTGGCGCTGCTTCAGGGCTATGAGGCCCAACCCACCCCGGAGGGGGTTTCCAGTGCCACCACACGCACGGTGGTGATGGCCTCGCTGGCTGTGCTGGGGCTGGACTTCATCCTGACCGCCATGATGTTTACCATTTGATATTGATCGCTGTAAAACAATAGTTTCGCTAGATAACACCGCCTGAGAACTCAATAGGGAAAAACATGCAACGCTCTAAAAATGATCTTTGGGTCGGTCTGTTTGTGCTGGTCGGTGCTGCCGCCATTCTTTTTCTGGCGCTGCAGGCAGCCAATCTTCTCAACCTGAGTTTTCAGCCCACTTACCAGGTTGAGGCCAAATTCGTAAATATTGGCGGCCTCAAGCCCAAATCAGCGGTTCGCAGCGGCGGTGTGGTGGTCGGGCGGGTTGAATCGATTACCTTTGATGACAAGACCTTTCAGGCCAGAGTATTGCTGGCGCTGGAGAAGCGCTACAGTTTTCCCAAGGACAGCTCGCTCAAGATACTGACCAGCGGCTTGCTGGGAGACCAGTACGTCGGGATCGAGGCCGGTGCCGACGACAAAAACCTGGTCGATGGGGATGTGGTCACGGCGACCCAATCCGCCGTCGTGCTGGAGAATTTGATCGGGCAGTTTCTCTACAGCAAGGCCGCCGAGGGTGGTTCGGGAGGGGCCAACAAATAATGTCTGGATCGGCCCGCTTACCAGGACTCTTCTCAGCATGGGTGGCCAGCCTTGCCAGGCGGGTCGGCCTGGGCATGCTGGCTGTAACACTGGCCTTGGTCCTGGGTGGGTGTGCCAGTGGCCCCCACGCCAATCCGGTGGACCCGCTGGAGCCTTTCAACCGCACCATGTTTGACTTCAACGACGCGCTTGACAAGTCGGTTCTCAAGCCCGTTGCCACCACCTATCGCAACCTGGTCCCCAATCTGGTGCGGCGGGGGGTCGGCAATTTTTTTGGCAATCTTGAAGATGCCTGGTCAGTGGTCAACAACCTGTTGCAACTCAAGGGCGAGGGGACGGCAAGCAGCTTCATGCGGGTGGCTGTCAATACCACCATCGGGCTGGCCGGAATATTGGATGTGGCTACCGAGATGGGGATTGAACGCTATAGCGAAGATTTTGGCCAAACGCTGGGCTATTGGGGGGTCGGTACTGGCCCCTACGTCGTTCTGCCCCTCCTGGGTCCCTCCACCCTGCGCGATACCGTGGCCTTGCCGGTTGAGTGGCGTGGCGATCTTGTGGTTCAACAAGACGATATCGCCCTACGCAATTCCTTATCGGCTCTGAGGCTGGTAGATAAACGGGCCAAATTGTTGAGCCTGGGCCAGTTGATGGAGGAGGCGGCGCTGGATAAATACACATTTGTGCGGGACGCCTACCTGCAACGTCGCAGAAACCAGGTATTTGATGGCAACCCGCCAGAAGAGCCTCAACCTGAGAGCTTTGGCACTGAAGGTAAGTAAGCCCGATAATACGGGCGCATCCGGTGCACTTTTTATGCGAGTCAGGCGTTACCTGGCTTGAAATCACTTCTGGAGTTACGAGCGTGTTGCGTCGATTAGTAAACCAGCTTTTGTCATTGCTGATGGGCAGCCTGGCTTGTTTGGCCCTGGGCAATGCCCAGGCTGCCGACGAGGCACCTGACGCGATGGTCCTGCGCCTGTCCAACGAGGTGCTGCAAGCTATCCGTGCTGATCCGGCGCTGCAAAATGGTGACCTCACCAGAATCATTGCATTGGTTGATTCGAAAATCATGCCCAATGTCAATTTCCAGCGTATGACGGCTTCAGCCGTTGGCCCGGGTTGGCGACAGGCAAGCCCCGAGCAGCGACGGCGTCTGCAGGAAGAATTCAAAACCCTTCTGGTGCGAACTTACGCAGGCGCCATCAACCAGGTCAGCGAATTGAGTGTGGCGATCAAGCCCCTGAGAGCTGCTGCGACCGACCGCGAGGTCCTGGTGCGCAGCGAAATCAAGGGCCGGGGTGATCCGGTACAGCTGGAATATCGTCTGGAGAAAACACCAGGCCAAGGGACGGGTTGGATGATCTACAACCTTAATGTGCTGGGAGTCTGGCTGGTCGAAACCTACCGCAGCCAGTTTGCCCAGGAAATTTCAGTCAAGGGTATAGATGGGCTGATCGCCAGTCTGGTTGAGCGCAACAAGGCCAACGCCAAGAAAACCTGAGTCATGTTGGAGCTTCCTGCGGAACTGACCCATCGGCAAGCCCGAGCCTGCCTGCAAAAGTTGCAGCAATCTCTGGGCGAGCAAACTGACTCGCAGGTGGAACTGGATGCTTCATCCCTGCAACGATTCGACTCCTCCGCCTTGTCAGTCCTGCTCGAGTTTCGTCGAACCTGTGAGCGGCAGGGCAAGTCTTTGCGGCTCCATGGTCTGCGTGGTCAACTGGCTGATCTGGCAGTGCTCTACGGGGTTGCCGACCTCTTGCCGCCAGCCTGACCAGACTCGCTTAGCCGACCGTTAAAATCACGGCTCTCATGCCTGCTGCCATTACTTTCAGTTCTGTTTCAAAAACCTACTCTTCACGCCGAGGTTTAGCCGGGACAGGCACCGTGCTCAAGGCTTTGGACGATGTCAATCTGACCATTGAGCAAGGAGAGTTTTTTGGTCTGCTGGGGCCCAACGGCGCTGGCAAGACCACCCTGATCAGCATTCTGGCCGGACTCTTGCGGGCCAGTGCCGGTAAAGTCAGCGTACACGGTCATGATGTCCAGGCTGACTACGCCAGGGCCCGGCAACTTCTGGGAGTCGTGCCTCAGGAGCTGGTGTTTGATCCATTTTTCAATGTTCGAGAGGCCCTGCGAATCCAGTCGGGCTACTTCGGCTGCAAGGGCAATGACGCCTGGATAGATGAGCTCCTGCACAGCTTGGGCCTGGCAGACAAAGCCGATGCCAATATGCGCCAACTTTCCGGCGGCATGAAGCGGCGGGTTCTGGTGGCACAAGCACTGGTACACAAACCGCCGGTCATTGTGCTGGATGAACCTACAGCAGGGGTGGATGTCGAGTTACGGCAGACGCTGTGGCAATTTATCGCGCGTCTCAACAAGTCGGGTCATACCGTATTGCTGACCACTCACTACCTGGAAGAAGCTGAAGCCCTGTGTGGGCGCGTTGCCATGCTCAAGGCCGGGCGCGTGGTTGCGCTGGAGCGAACCAGCGATTTGCTCAAGGCCGCCTCAAGCCATGTGTTGCGACTCAAACTTGACGGCGAATTGCCGGCAGATCTGGCTTCACGGGCTCGGGTCACGGGTCGTATTGCCCAGTTTTCAGCGCATGACGCCCGCGAGATCGAAGGCTACCTTTCGGCTGTGCGTGAAGCCGGTCTCCAGGTTGAAGATGTTGAAATCACCAAAGCTGATCTGGAAGACGTATTTCTAGAGGTCATGGCCGGCAAGACATCCTCTTCACAGGCGGGAAATAGTTGGCGGGAGTCAGCTCAATGACCGGCTGGAAAACCCTGCTCTACAAGGAGGTGCTGCGCTTTTGGAAGGTTAGCTTTCAAACCATCGCCGCCCCAGTCCTGACAGCAATTCTTTACCTGCTGATTTTTGGTCATGTACTGGAAGATCATGTCAAGGTGTATGACCGCATCAGCTATACCGCTTTTCTGATCCCTGGTCTGGTCATGATGAGCGTGCTGCAGAATGCATTTGCCAACAGTTCCTCTTCCATGATTCAGAGCAAAATCATGGGTAATCTGGTGTTTTTGCTTCTGACGCCGCTGTCCCATTGGGCCTGGTTTTTTGCTTATGTGGGCTCCTCGCTGATGCGTGGACTTTTGGTAGGAGGGGGCGTCTACCTGGCAACGGTCTTTTTTGTGGAACCCCATTTTGCCGCCCCCTTGTGGGTTCTCGTGTTTGCCCTGATGGGGGCCGCCTTGCTAGGCACCCTTGGGCTGATCGCTGGCTTGTGGGCGGAGAAATTCGATCAGCTCGCCGCTTTTCAGAACTTCATCATCATGCCTATGACATTTTTGAGCGGTGTGTTTTATTCAATCCATTCCCTGCCAACGTTTTGGCAGCAGATCAGTCATCTCAACCCTTTCTTCTACATGATCGACGGGTTCCGCTATGGCTTCTTCGGCGTCAGTGATACATCACCATGGCTGAGCCTTTTCATCGTGGGCAGCGCGTTGCTGGCGGTGGCGGGACTGGCCGTTCATCTGCTTCGCATTGGTTACAAGATCAGAGGGTAAGAACAAATAGCATGACTGCAGACGAACTCAAGTCCCTGATCACCTCCGGTCTGAATTGTGAGCAGGTTGAACTCACCGGCGACGGCCGTCATTGGTATGCGACGATCGTCTCTGCCGAGTTTTTGGGTAAGCGGGCCATCCAGCGTCACCAACTCGTCTATGCCACGCTGGGGGGCAGGATGCAGACCGACGAGGTGCATGCCTTGTCCATGAAAACCTACACCCCCGCCGAGTGGGCCGAATTGCAGTGAGTGGCCATGGATAAATTACGCATTCGGGGTGGGGTTGAGTTGCACGGCGAGGTGCAAATTTCCGGCGCCAAGAATGCCGCATTGCCTGAGTTGTGTGCTGCCTTGCTCAGTTCCCAGGAGGTCACACTGCAGAATGTGCCGCGACTGCAGGATGTGGCCACCATGCTCAAGTTGATTCGAAATATGGGGGTCAGCGTTGAGCAGGGCCAGGATGGCACAGTGCGTCTGAATGCCGCCCAACTGGACAAGCCCGAGGCGCCCTATGAGTTGGTCAAGACCATGCGGGCCTCGGTTCTGGCGCTCGGCCCCCTCTTGGCGCGGTTCGGCCGGGCCCGGGTCTCCCTACCCGGAGGGTGTGCAATCGGTTCGCGTCCGGTGGATCAGCACATCAAGGGTTTGCAGGCCATGGGCGCCCAAATTTCAGTCGAGCATGGGTACATGCTTGCCTCCCTGCCCCCCGCAAGAACCCGGCTGAAGGGAGCCCGAATTACCACTGACATGGTGACCGTCACAGGCACTGAAAACCTCCTGATGGCAGCTTGCCTGGCTGAGGGTGAAACCGTTCTGGAAAATGCAGCCCAGGAACCGGAGATTCCTGACCTGGCCGAAATGCTCATCAGCATGGGGGCGCGGATCGAGGGTCATGGCACCAGTCGTATTCACATCCAGGGCGTGCCTGCTCTGAAGGGCTGCACCCATCAGGTCGTAGCCGACCGCATTGAAACGGGCACCTTTCTTTGCGCGGTCGCTGCGACTGGGGGGGATGTGTTTTTGCGGCATGGGCGCGCTGACCATCTCGACGCGGTCATCGAAAAACTGGTTGCGGCTGGCGCGAATGTTACTGCCAGGGATGACGGTATTCGTATCCAGTCCAATGGCCAACTACTGGCCCAGAGTTTTCGAACCACAGAATACCCGGGCTTCCCAACGGACATGCAGGCTCAATTCATGGCGATCAATTGCATCGCTCAAGGTACGGCCAAGATCTCCGAGACTATTTTTGAGAACCGTTTCATGCATGTCAACGAGCTGGTTCGTCTTGGCGCCAAAATTCAGATTGAAGGCAATATGGCCGTGGTGGAAGGTGTGCCTCAGCTGTCGGGGGCAACCGTAATGGCCACCGATCTGCGGGCATCCGCCAGCCTGGTGATCGCCGGCCTGGTTGCCGATGGCGAGACGCAGGTGGACCGTATTTATCACCTCGACCGCGGTTATGACCGGATGGAAGCCAAGCTGGCCAAACTGGGAGCAGCGATCGAGCGCGTGAAATAAGCTCCTAACCCGAAGCATTTGCTTGCCGGCATGTTTTCAGTGTTTTCCCTTCATCCGATCCGATCCATTTCGGTTTGATTTGCTGCCCATGAGAAAATCTCGCTGATGATCACCCTTGCCCTGTCCAAAGGACGAATCTTTGAGGAAACCTTGCCACTGCTGAAGGCGGCTGGCATTCAAGTGCTCGACGATCCGGAGAAAACCCGAAAACTCATTCTCGCCACCAACCAGCCTGATGTGAGGGTGGTGCTGGTTCGCGCCACTGATGTGCCGACCTATGTGCAGTATGGGGGTGCCGATCTGGGCATCACCGGGCTGGATACCTTGCTTGAACATGGTGGCGATGGCCTGTATCAGCCGCTAGATCTGCAAATTGCCAAGTGCAGGATCAGCGTCGCAGTGCGCGAGGGTTTTGACTATGCGGCTGCTGTGCGCCAGGGCTCACGACTGAGTGTGGCCACCAAGTATGTGGGCATTGCCAGAGAATTTTTTGCCACCAAGGGTGTTCATGTTGATCTGATCAAACTCTACGGCAGCATGGAACTGGCTCCTCTGACCGGGCTGGCGGATGCCATTGTGGATTTGGTTTCAACAGGCAACACACTCAAAGCCAATCATTTGGTTGAGGTTGAGCACATCATGGACATCTCGTCCCGACTCGTGGTCAATCAGGCCTCTCTCAAGCTCAAGCAAGTTCCTTTGCGACGGATCATTGATGCATTTGCCGGGGCCTTGGAGCAGGCATGAGCCAGTCTGCACGCCCCTTGCGCCTGTCAACGCTGGACAAGGATTTCGAGGATCGCTTTCGGCAACGCCTGCACTGGTCTGGCGAGACCGATGCGGCGATTGAAAGCCGGGTCGCAGACATTCTGGCCGATGTCCGCCAGCGTGGCGATGCCGCTGTCCTTGATTACACGGCTCGCTTTGATGGCTTGCAGGCCACGACGGTCAGCCAGTTGGAGCTGAGTCAGGCCGAACTCAAAGCGGCCTTCGACGCTCTGCCAGTAACGCAACGCGAGGCCTTGCAGGCAGCCGCGCTTCGGGTGCGTAGCTACCATGAGGCACAAAAGCGTGCCAGTGGTGAGAGCTGGAGCTACCATGATGCCGATGGCACCTTGCTTGGGCAGAAGGTGACACCATTGGACCGGGTTGGTATTTATGTGCCGGGTGGCAAAGCTGCCTACCCCTCGTCCGTGCTGATGAATGCGATCCCAGCCCATGTCGCCGGCGTGGGTGAAATCATCATGGTCGTACCCACGCCCAAAGGGGAAAAAAATCAGCTGGTTTTGGCAGCAGCCTTTGTTGCAGGTGTGTCGCGTGCTTACACCATTGGTGGCGCCCAGGCTGTGGCGGCGCTGGCCTATGGGACTGGCAGCGTGCCCGCGGTGGACAAGATCACTGGCCCTGGTAACGCCTATGTCGCCAGCGCCAAGCGGCGGGTGTTTGGGCGAGTGGGCATCGACATGATTGCAGGCCCCAGTGAAATTCTGGTGCTGGCCGATGGGACCACGCCAGCCCAATGGGTAGCCATGGATCTGTTTTCGCAAGCCGAGCATGATGAACTGGCGCAAAGCATTCTGCTTTGCCCAGATGGCGCCTACCTCGATCAAGTTCAGCGTGAGATGGACCAATTGTTACCGCTCATGCCCAGGCGCGAGATCATTGCCAAGTCCTTGAATGACCGGGGGGCTTTGATCCAGACGCGTGACATGCAAGAAGCTTGCGCCATTTCCAACCGCATCGCCCCGGAGCACCTGGAAGTCTCCAGCGGCAACCCGCACCAATGGGAGCCGCTGCTCAGGCATGCCGGCGCCATTTTTCTAGGTGCCTGGACCAGTGAGTCCCTGGGGGACTATTGTGCGGGCCCCAACCATGTGCTGCCCACCAGTGGTACGGCTCGCTTTTCCTCCCCGTTGGGTGTCTATGATTTTCAGAAGCGCAGCAGCCTGATCGAAGTCAGCGAACTGGGCGCCCAGACGCTGGGCAAAATTGCCTCCGTCCTGGCGCACGGTGAGGGCTTGCAGGCCCACGCCCGCGCCGCCGAGATGCGTCTGCAGGACGTTAGCAAGTCATGATTTATCAAATCTCGCTTTGTCAATCTGCGGGTTGTACTGACCGATCAGGGTATTGGCATGACTGATTTGCCGCAGAAATTGAAAAAACTGATTCGTCAGGATGTGCAAAGCATGCACGCCTATGCCGTACAGCCATCAGCCGGACTGGTCAAGCTTGACGCCATGGAAAACCCGTTCGGGTTGCCGCCAGACCTACAAGACAAGCTGGGGCAGCGCTTGGGGCATCTTGACCTGAACCGCTATCCGGATGCCCGGGTGAACGATTTGCGTGATGCCCTGGCCGAGCAGGACGGTATGCCAGCCGGCTATAAGCTGATGCTTGGCAATGGCTCAGACGAGCTGATTTCCTTGGTGGCCATGGCCTGCAAGGTACCCGGAGCATCGGTTCTGGCCCCTGTGCCGGGATTTGTGATGTATGCCATGAGTGCCCAGCTGCAGGGCCTGCCATTTCATGGGGTTCCCTTGACGGCTGACTTCGAGTTGGATGAGTCCGCCATGTTGTCGGCGATCAGACAACACCGGCCCAGTATTACCTTTCTGGCCTACCCCAACAATCCAACGGCCAACCTGTGGGACGATGCCGTGATTGAACGCATCATTGCCGAGGTGGACAAGCAAGGCGGTCTGGTGGTTATGGATGAAGCCTATCAACCCTTTGCCGCGCGCAGCTGGTTGACAAAATTGCGCGCCGCGCCGCAAGCCTTTGGCAATGTCTTGCTGATGCGGACCCTGTCGAAATTTGGCCTGGCTGGTGTGCGCGTTGGCTACATGATGGGCCCACGGGCATTGATCGAAGAGATCGACAAGGTGAGACCCCCTTACAACGTCAGTGTGCTCAACTATGAGTGCGCCCTCTTTGCCCTGGAGCATGCGGCTATATTTGCGGCCCAGGCCACTGAGATCAAGGCCCAGCGTGCTACCATTTTGGTCGCACTGGCTGCCCTGCCTAAGGTGCGCGCCTGGAATAGTGAAGCCAACATGATTCTCATACGAGTTCCCGACGCGGCTCGCACTTTTGAGGGCATGAAGTCGCGCGGTGTCCTTGTCAAAAATGTGTCTGGCCTGCACCCCTTGTTGGCCAACTGCCTGCGTCTGACAGTGGGCACTCAACAGGAAAATAAGCGCATGCTGGACGCGCTGAGAGAGTCGCTATGAGCACACCACGTACCGCAGAAGTTACCCGCAATACCGCCGAAACAAAGATTACGGTCAAACTCAATCTGGATGGCACCGGCCAGGTTCGGCTGGGCACTGGCATTGGCTTTTTTGACCATATGCTGGATCAGATTGCCCGCCATGGCCTGATTGACCTGGAGGTTCAGGCGCAGGGTGATTTGCACATCGATGGACATCACACTGTGGAGGACGTCGGTATAACGTTCGGACAAGCCTTGACCAAGGCGGTTGGTGAGCGAAAGGGCATCCGACGGTATGGCCATGCCTATGTGCCACTGGATGAGGCGCTCTCGCGGGTGGTGATCGATTTTTCTGGGCGCCCCGGATTGGTCATGCATGTGCCTTTCAAGAGCGGCATGATTGGCACTTTTGACAGTCAGTTGGCCTTTGAGTTTTTTCAGGGTTTTGTCAATCATGCATTCGTCACCCTGCATATCGACAACCTGCGCGGTGAAAATGCGCACCATCAGGCCGAAACTGTGTTCAAGGCCTTTGGCCGTGCACTGCGGGCTGCATTAGAAATCGATCCTCGGGCACCAGCGGCCATCCCCTCGACCAAAGGTTCTCTCTGAGCGATATGTCACTGGTGGGTGCTAAAACTTTGGCCGTGGTTGACTATGGCATGGGTAATTTGCGATCGGTTTCGCAGGCGGTGAAGGCGGCTGCCCGGGGCACGGATTGGCAGGTGATCATCACCTCCGAGCCTGAGCAAGTGTTGGCCTGCGACAGGCTGGTTTTGCCCGGACAGGGGGCCATGCCAGATTGCATGCGTGAATTGCGTGAATCGGGTCTGAAAGAGGCTGTGATGGAAGCGGCCTTGAGCAAGCCCCTGTTTGGGGTCTGTATCGGTATGCAGATGATGCTTGACCACAGTGCCGAGGGCGACACCCCTGCGTTGGGACTGATCCCGGGTGAAGTCACACGATTTGATCTGGCTGGCCAGTTGCAGCCCGATGGCAGCCGCTATAAAGTCCCGCAGATGGGTTGGAATCAGGTCTGGCAAGTCAATCATGGACTTGGGCGACACCCCGTCTGGGGAGAGGTGCCCGACGGCAGCTGGTTTTATTTTGTGCACAGTTTTTATGCTCAACCGTCTGATATGCGCCACAGCGTGGGCGAGACGGAGTATGGCGGCCGCTTCACATCCGCAGTTGCACGGGATAATATTTTCGCCACACAATTTCACCCGGAAAAAAGTGCTGCCCACGGCTTGGCCCTTTATCGCAATTTCCTCCATTGGAATCCCTGACTTGCGTCTATCCCTTCCCGACGTTGAACGGTACAAACTCTTTTCACTTGCATCATGTTGCTCATTCCTGCCATTGATCTGAAAGACGGCCAATGTGTTCGCCTCAAGCAAGGCGATATGGATCAAACCACTGTCTTTGGCGAAAACCCAGCCGTCATGGCCCGGTCATGGGTCAAGAAAGGAGCTCGCCGCTTGCATTTGGTTGACCTCAACGGCGCATTTGCCGGGCATCCCAAGAACGAACAGGCTATCCGCGCCATCCTCAAGGAAGTTGGCAGCGAAGTGGACGTTCAACTTGGCGGGGGTATTCGCGACCTGGACACTATTGAGCGGTACCTAGATGCCGGCCTGCGCTACGTCATCATCGGGACGGCGGCGGTCAAGAACCCGGGTTTCCTGCAGGATGCCTGTACTGCCTTTGGCGGACATATCATCGTCGGACTCGATGCCAAGGATGGCAAGGTCGCCACCGACGGTTGGAGCAAGCTGACCAAGCATGATGTGGTTGACCTTGGCAAGAAATTTGAAGACTATGGCGTTGAATCCATTATCTACACCGACATTGGCCGTGACGGCATGCTTGCCGGCATCAATATCGAGGCGACCGTCAAATTGGCGCAAGCTCTGAGCATCCCGGTCATAGCTTCTGGGGGCCTCAAGGGTATCGAGGATATCGAAGCCCTCTGCGAGGTGGAGGATGAGGGGGTCGAGGGTGTGATTTGTGGGCGAGCCATCTACACTGGCGACCTCGATTTCGAGTCTGCGCAGATCCGTGCTGACGAAATCAACCCCTGAAGCCCTGACGGTTGAGCAGCTTCTGTTTCAGGGCCAGCCTTGCCTGAAACTGCAGCACGCTTGTGGTGATCATGTTCTGGTCGCTCTGCATGGGGCTCATGTGCTGTCCTGGGTCAGTGCCGGTCAAGAGCAGCTTTATCTAAGTCCGAAAAGCACCTTTGATGGTCACAGTGCAATTCGGGGTGGTGTGCCCATCTGTTTCCCCCAATTCAACCAGCGCGGCCCTCTGCCCAAACACGGCTTTGCTCGCAATTTGCGGTGGCACCCGTACCTGCATCCATATCAACAGCAGCAAACGCATCAACTTGCCTACCTGGAGGATGAATGGACTTGTTTGAGTTTGCGGATTGAAACCAGCCCAGAGACGCGAAGCTACTGGGACCAGGCATTTGAATTGATCCTGACGGTGCAACTGCAGCCCTCAACCTTGCAACTGAAGTTGAGCCTGCGTAATGCTGGCACGACCGCCCTGACCTTTACCGGCGCGCTGCACACCTATTTGCGGGTCGACGATATTGGCGCCACCCGACTCTTGGGATTGGAAGGCCAACCCGTATGGGATGCGGTCAGGGACTGTCATGAATACGGTCCATCCACCCTCTACTTTGAGGGCGAATTTGACCGGGTCTTTGAGGCTTCAGCCAAGCCACTGCAACTTCTTGATGGCGAGCGTCGCTTGCAGATCGAGCAAAGTCAAAGCCTGGCGCACACTGTGGTCTGGAATCCCGGTTCTGTGCGATGTGCCAGCCTGCCAGACATGACCGCCGATGGCTGGAAACAGATGCTGTGCGTGGAGGCTGCCCAGGTATTGACGTCCATTGCGTTGGCGGGAGGTCAGACCTGGCAGGGATGGCAGCGTCTTCGTGTCTTGTGACATGACGGTTCTCTACAATCCAGCCCATGCTTGCCAAACGAATCATTCCCTGCCTTGATGTCACCGGTGGCCGTGTTGTCAAGGGGGTGAACTTTGTTGAACTGCGTGATGCTGGGGATCCGGTCGAAATTGCTGCTCGCTACAACGAGCAAGGTGCCGATGAGCTGACCTTTCTGGACATAACGGCAACCAGCGACGACCGGGATCTGATTTTGCACATTATTGAGGCGGTGGCTGCCCAAGTCTTTATCCCCTTGACTGTGGGGGGGGGTGTGCGTACGGTAGACGATGTACGACGCCTGCTCAATGCCGGGGCTGACAAAACCAGTTTCAATTCTGCCGCGATTGCCAATCCCCGCGTCATTCAGGAAGCCTCCACAAAATATGGCTCCCAATGCATTGTCGTGGCCATCGATGCCAAGCGCAGGCATGAAACACCGGGAGTTGACAATGCCAGGGGCTGGGATGTCTACAGTCACGGTGGAAGGAAAAACACCGGGCTCGATGCTGTGGCATGGGCCCGGCAGATGGCTGAGTATGGAGCGGGCGAAATATTGCTGACCAGCATGGACCGAGATGGCACCCAATCGGGCTTCGATTTGGAGTTGACTCGCGCTGTAAGTGATGCGGTCAATGTGCCGGTCATTGCCTCGGGAGGTGTCGGCAATCTGGATCATCTGGTCGATGGCATCAAGATTGGTGGTGCCGATGCGGTTCTGGCGGCCAGTATCTTTCATTACGGGCAGTACACCATCGCCCAAGCCAAGCAGCGAATGGCTGAGTGCGGTGTTCCAGTGCGCATCGAGTCCCAAGTTTGAGCCGGAAGTAAACCGCGCGACAATCAAATCATGAATTGGCTTGATGAAATCAAATGGGATAAGCAGGGCTTGGTTCCTGTCATTGCGCAGGAGGTCGGCAGCAATCATGTGCTGATGTTTGCCTGGATGAACCGTGAGGCCCTGCAAAAGACGGTTGAATTGAAGCGGGCCGTCTATTACAGCCGTTCCCGTGGCCGTCTGTGGTTCAAGGGTGAGGAGTCTGGTCATGTTCAGACGGTTCATGAGATCCGGATGGACTGTGATAACGATGTTCTCTTGCTGCAGGTCACCCAGACCGGTCATGACCCTGGCATTGCCTGCCATACCGGCCGTCACAGTTGTTTTTACAATGTCCTTGAGAACGGCAACTGGAGGGCAGTTGATCCCGTCCTGAAAGACCCTGAGTCCATCTACAAGTGAATAGCAGCATGTCTGACCTAGAAGCCAATTCCGCTGACACCCTGAACCGTCTTGCTGCCGTGGTCGAAAGCAGGCGGCCGGCGCATGGAGGCGACCCGGAAAAAAGCTATATCGCCCGACTGCTGCACAAAGGGCCGGACGCCTTTTTGAAGAAGATCGGCGAAGAGGCCACTGAGGTTGTTCTCGCCGCTAAAGACGCTGAGCAGGGTGCCGACCGATCCAAGATCGTTTATGAAATGGCCGACCTCTGGTTCCATTGCCTGATTGCATTGGCCCACTATGGCCTCAAGCCGGGCGATGTGCTGGCAGAGCTGGCCAGGCGTGAAGGCATCAGTGGCATTGAAGAAAAGGCATTGCGCAAGTCACAGGCCCGCAAGAGTGAAGAGTCGTGAGTCAGAGCGAGCTTGAAAGACAGCAATCCCTGACCACGATCGGGACGGTCAGTTATGTTTTGCACCTGATCGTGGCGGTGGGTGCCCTGGTGCCCGGTGGTCAGATCAGCCCTGTCTTGCTGGTGGTGGCGCTCATCATCGACCTGGTCAAGCGTGAGGATGCACAAGAAAGCTGGCATGCCTCCCATTTTTCATGGCGCATCAAGACAGTCCTGTTGGCTGCCTTGTTCTACTTGCTGACGTTGCCGCTGTGGTTTTTCTTTCTTCTGCCGGGCTGGATTGCCTGGCTGGCGATCTCGGTCTGGTTCCTGTATCGAATCGTACGTGGCATGGTGAACATGAACAAGGGCCTACCTATGGAGAATTCAGCATGAGCGATAGCGCACACCATCACCCGGATTGCATTTTTTGCAAGATCATTGCCGGTCAGATCCCGTCAAAAAGAATCCATGAGGATGAGCATGTCTTTGTGTTTCACGACATCCAGCCTTGGGCGCCCGTCCATTTTTTGATGGTTCCGAAGCGGCATATCGCCTCCATGGCGCAAGCTGGGCCGGAGCATGCCCACATGCTGGGTCACATGATGGTCTTGGCGCCCAAACTCGCCCTGCAGGAAGGGTGCCGGCCTTACCCCGAGGGGGGATTCAGGATTGTCTGCAATACCGGTGAGGATGGTGGCCAGGAAGTCCACCATCTGCATGTGCATGTGATTGGTGGGCCGCGCCCCTGGAAAAAAGGCTGATTTCATGCTTTTACCTGGGGATTGGGGCATCAGGATTAGAATGATCAGATTCGTAAGGAGTTAGCTATGGGTTCGTTTTCTATTTGGCATTGGCTGATTGTTCTGCTGATCGTGGTTATGGTTTTTGGCACCAAGAAGCTCAAAAACCTCGGTAGTGATCTTGGCGGCGCAGTCAAGGGATTCAAGGACGGCATGAAGGATGGCACATCGGGTGAGGAAAAACCAGCCGCTCCCGCTGCTCAGGTCACCAACACTGTCGCAACGTCCAACGATAAGACAACGATCGACGTCGAAGCCAAGACCAAGTCCTGATGACTTTGGGGCTGACATGATCGACCTCGGGATATCCAAGATGGCGCTGATTGGCGCAGTGGCCCTGATTGTCATCGGGCCGGAAAAACTGCCCCGTGTGGCGCGCACCATGGGCACCTTGTTGGGCAAGGCGCAGCGTTATGTGTCCGATGTGAAGGCTGAAGTCAATCGCTCGATGGAGCTTGATGAACTGAAAAAGATGAAAGATTCTGTGGAGGGCGCGGCCAAAGATGTTGAGAGCTCGATTCAGACCACGACCGCCGATTTCGAACAAAGCTGGGCTGAGGCAACCGCTGGGCTTGACACGAATTCTCATACGGACACCCCCTTGATCAGCCATCCCGAATACCAGCATCCCAAAAAAAACTGGCGACTCAAGCGTGGGGCGACCCCTAGTTGGTACAAAGCCCGTCAGGGTGTGCGTACACGTGCGCTTTCAGGCGCTGCCCGTGTGGCGCGTTTCAGGCCCCAAAAAATTAACTGATTTCAGCTGGTCGCCCAGGCACTGACCTGCGGCCGGACAAACATCGCATGGCAGATCCTCAATCCAAAGAAGACGAACTCGCAGGCACCGAGCAGCCCTTTGTGCAGCATTTGATGGAGTTGCGGGACCGCTTGCTTAAAGCCTTGGCCGCCATGGGGGTGATGGCGGCCCTGCTGGCTCTTTATCCTGGCCCGGGCGCCCTCTACGACCTGCTGGCGGCACCCCTGGTGGCGCACCTTCCCAAGGGGGCAACCCTGATCGCGACCTCTGTGATCTCCCCTTTTATGGTGCCTCTGAAAATTTTGCTCATGGCGTCCTTCCTGCTGGCCTTGCCGGTGATTCTTCACCAGGCGTGGGCTTTCGTAGCGCCCGGCCTGTACAGCAATGAAAAAAAACTGGTATTGCCTCTGGTGATCTCCAGCACGGTGCTGTTTTTTGTCGGGGTGGCCTTCTGCTACTTTTTTGTTTTTGGCCAGGTCTTTTCATTTATTCAAAGCTTTGCACCGAAGAGTATTACGGCGGCGCCTGACATTGAGGCCTACCTGAGCTTTGTATTGACCATGTTCCTTGCCTTTGGGTTGGCGTTCGAGGTGCCAGTCGTTGTTGTGGTGTTGGCGCGTATGGGCGTGGTCGGCATCCAAAAGCTAAAGGACTTCCGGGGATATTTCATTGTTCTGGCCTTTGTCATTGCTGCCATCGTGACCCCTCCGGATGTGGTGTCCCAACTGGCCTTGGCCATACCCATGTGTTTGCTCTACGAGCTTGGTTTGTGGGCCGCCCAGCTGTTCATCAAGCAGACTCAAATGCCCCAGAGCGACGAAGAAACCACTTCTTCACCGTAAGGGTTCAGGGGTCAGTCTGCAGCAGGCTACTGCGCAGGGCGCCTGGGCCGTGGTCTGACGCCTGGAACAATGTCCAGAGATGTCCCCCGGCTTTCCCGCAGCACTTCAAAGCGGGCTGACTTGCCCGGGGGCAGGGCTGCCACTTTTGCGAGTAATTCTGTCACGGCCCCTACTGGCTGGCCCTCAATGGCAGTGATCACGTCGCCCGGGCGCAGACCCGCCAATGCCGCAGGACCGTTGTTGAGAACCCCGGTAATGAGTACTCCACGCTCGGTCTTGATACCAAATGTTTGCATCAACTCGGGCGTGAGGTTGTTGGGCTCCACCCCAATCCAGCCACGCGTGACCCGGCCATCTTTGACCAGACTTTCCATGACTTGCCGAGCCGTGGAAATTGGTATGGCAAAACCTATGCCCATGTTGCCGCCAGAACGGGAGTAGATGGCGGTGTTGATGCCTTGCAGATTGCCGTCGGTGTCTACCAGTGCCCCTCCTGAGTTGCCTGGGTTGATGGCAGCATCGGTTTGGATGAAGTTTTCAAAGGTGTTGATCCCCAGTTGGCTACGGCCCAGAGCGCTGACAATGCCACTGGTCACGGTTTGGCCCACGCCAAAGGGGTTGCCGATCGCCAACACAGGGTCACCCACCTGCAGTTTGTCGGTTTGCCCAAGAACGATGGCTGGCAGTTTGTCCAAGCCAATTTGAAGCAAGGCCAGATCGGTCTCGGGATCGCTGCCGATCAGCTTGGCTCTGGTCCGCCGGTTGTCATTGAGAACCACTTCAATTTCATCGGCGCCCTCGATCACATGGTAGTTGGTCAGAATCAACCCATTGGCGCTGACGATAACGCCGCTTCCCAAGCCGACCTGCGGCTGTTCAGTACCATCGCCAAAAAAGAATCGAAACCAGGGGTCATTGCTGTTTGGGTTGCGACGGGCCGCCTTGCTGGTATTGATGCTGACAACGGCCGCCGAGGCCTTCTGGGCCGCAGTACGAAAGCTTGCCAGGGGAGGAGGCTCGGTCGTCGATTTGTTCACTGGGGCTTCCAGCACGGTGATCGAACCACTGGCGCGCCCCAGCCAAGCTGGTTTGAGCGTCAATACGACAAAATACACTGCCAATAAAACGGTGACAGACTGGGAAAATAAAAGCCAAATTCGGTTCATGACGAAATTGTAGGGTCCGGCCAGGTGAAATCAATCTCGCTAATCAGTATTCATGCCAAGGCGCCCGCCAAACCTGAATGGGGCGCCCCTTGCAATGGATGCGGTGTATGCTGTCTCAGCGAACCCTGCCCGGTCGGCATCGTCATCTCGGGTCGCCGCAGGGGCGCCTGTGAAGCGCTGAGATGGGATGAAATGCTCCAGAGTTACCGCTGCGGGGTGCTGGTGGCCCAAAAGGAAGTGTTGCAGCAGGCCTTGCCGCGATGGCTGAACTGGACTTTGCCGCTATGGAGTGCGCTGCTGGATTGGCGCGCAGTTCGTTGGATCGCGGCTGGGGTCGGGTGTGACTGCAGTTTTAAGATCCAAGCCGAGCCAGAGGCTGACTCCAAGAATTCACCCAGAGCTGAAGGACAATGAGTGGCATGATCGATCGACATCAACTGATTTCGGCTTTGGATGAACTGCTCGAGCCCGGGCTTTATCGTGACTACGGCCCTAACGGGCTGCAGGTCGAGGGGCGACCGCAGCTTAGAAAAATCGTCTCAGGCGTCACTGCCAGCAGGGCACTGATCGAGGCCGCCATAGCGGCTGAGGCTGACACGATTTTTGTTCACCATGGCTTGTTCTGGCGCGGGCAGGATGGCCGGGTGACGGGCTGGTTGAGGCAGCGGCTTGGATTGCTGCTGGCCAATGATGTGAACCTGATTGCCTACCACTTACCCCTGGACGGCCATCCCCAATTTGGAAACAACGCGCAACTGGCTGCCCGGCTGGCGTTAAGAACCCTGAGTCGATTTGGCGAGCAGAATCTGGGCTTTCTTGGTGAGCGACAGGATGGTGCGGCTTTTGACAATGCAGCTCAATTGGCTGATTATGTGACGGCTCGGCTTGGGCGAACAGCTTTGTCGGTGGCTGCACACGACATGAAACGGCCATTGCGGCGCATAGCCTGGTGCACGGGTGGCGCCCAATCCTATTTCGAATCTGCAATTGCAGTTGGCGCAGACGCCTTTTTGACAGGCGAAATCTCCGAACCGCAGGCGCATTATGCTCGCGAGTGCGGGGTTGCCTACATTGCCTGCGGTCATCATGCCAGCGAACGCTTCGGGGCACCCGCTGTGGCGGCACATATGGCCGCACGGTTTGGGTTGGAACACGAATTTATCGATATCGATAATCCGGCATGACTCGACCGATTGCCATCACGCAGGGCGACGCCGCTGGCATCGGGCCGGAAATCATTGTCAAGGCATTCCGCGAGGACCCCCAACTGACCCGAGGCTGTTTTATTGTTGGCGCCGAGTCGGTTTTGCGACGGGCTGCAAAGCTCTTGTCCGGCCCGGGCCTGCCGGAGATGCCGCTGGCAATCCTTGAGCGAGTGTCGGAAGCAATGGAGGTCCCGCCCGGGTGCCTGCCTCTCATGAATGTGTGCGAGCCCTGTGAACCCGCGCCATTTGGCCGTATCAGTGCGCAAGCGGGGCAAGCCGCGGGCCAGTGCGTGGTCTGGGCTGCCAACGCTGCCTTGCACGGCGAAATCGCTGCATTGGTTACGGCCCCTTTGCACAAGGAGGCCTTGTCGGCTGCGGGTTCACCCTATGACCGTTTTCCAGGCCACACCGAACTATTGCAAGCTGAGGCTGCCGACCATCTAGGCGTTTCGGTATCGGAAATGCCGGTTCGCATGATGTTGGCCAATGATGAATTGCGCACAGTGCTGGTCAGTATTCATATGTCCCTGCGCGAAGCGATTGAGGCGGTAACGATCGACCATGTGTTGCAGACCTTGCGAATTGCCAACGCGGCACTTCAGACCATGCTGGGGCGACAACCTCGGATCGCCGTGGCGGGACTCAATCCGCATGCGGGTGAGGGGGGGTTGTTTGGGCGCGAGGAAATTGATGTCATCGTCCCGGCCATCAACCTGGCCAGGGTTGAGGGAATGACGGTCAGCGGACCACATGCGCCGGATACGGTGTTCATGCGGGCGCGATCCAGGCCCGACCGGGCAGGCGAGTTTGATGTGGTGGTGGCGATGTACCACGATCAGGCGCTAATTCCGGTGAAATACCTGGGAGTTGAGCATGGCATCAACGTTACCTTGGGGCTGCCCTTGGTGCGCACCAGTCCAGACCACGGAACAGCGTTTGATATTGCTGGTACTGGCCGAGCCGATGCGTCAAGCCTGAAAAGGGCTATTGCGATGGCACGGGCACTGTCCGGCCAATGAGCTCAGCGGTCCTTCAATCCTTATTTTTTCAAGCTGTCACGAATTTCTCGTAGAAGAAGAATGTCTTCCGGGGTGGCGGCTGGCATTTCAGGCGCAGCGGGCGTTTCGCGCTTGAGTCGGTTGATCTGCTTGACCATCAGAAAGATGATGAACGCAAGGATCGTGAAGTTCACAGCCACGGTAATAAAGCTGCCGTATGCAAAAACCGGCACACCAGCCTTTTTCAGTGCATCCAGGGTTAGAGGCACACCCGCTGGAATATCGCCAAGAACCAGAAAGAGATTTGAAAAATCCAATTTTCCAACGATCGAGCCTAGTAGCGGCATGATCAGGTCACCCACCACCGACTCCACGATTTTTCCGAAGGCGCCACCAATAATCACGCCCACTGCCAAGTCGATCACATTGCCCCTGACCGCAAAGCTTTTAAATTCCTGCAGCATGCCCATGGAATGACTCCTTGAGTTAAATGTTGGAGTCTCCATTCTCGGACGATTCAGCAGTTCCAACAATTGGGATCAGGGGCCAGTTTTTACTGGTTCGAGCCGTTTACAATCACGCCTTTAAATGCCGGTTTGACAAGCCGACTAATCCCGCAGCATGTAATGAGGGTTTTCATGAGCGAAACGCTTAAAGATAAGGGCGAGGTTGACGCCAGCAAGCGCACGTGGCTGATTGCCACAGGCTGTGCCGGAACTGTTGGTGGTGTGGCTGCAGCCATACCGTTTGTGAGCAATTTTCAGCCTTCCGAAAAGGCCAAGGCTGCCGGCGCCGCCGTCGAGGTGGATATTGCCGGCCTCAAGCCCGGAGAAAAGCTGACAGTCGAATGGCGTGGCAAGCCAGTCTGGATCATCAAGCGTACCCCTGAGCAGCTCGAAAGCCTGAAAAAGACCGAGTCCCAGCTCGCTGATCCCGAGTCCAAGCGTAACCCCTCGGAACTGACTCCCGAATATGCCCGCAATCAGTATCGTTCCATCAAGGAGGATGTGCTTGTGGCGGTGGGTATCTGCTCTCATCTGGGGTGCTCTCCAACTGACAAGTTCCAGTCAGGTGCACAACCGTCTTTGCCGGATGACTGGCTGGGCGGATTTCTTTGCCCGTGCCACGGTTCTACCTTTGATATGGCTGGGCGAGTATTCAAAAACAAACCTGCGCCCGACAATTTGGAAGTGCCCCCGCATATGTACCTGTCCGATAGCAAATTGCTCATCGGTGAAGACAAGAAGGCTTGAGGACGATCAACATGGCTGAATTCAAGGAATTACCCGCTGACGCGCCCGCTGGCGCCAAGTTGACCAACTGGTTCGAGAACCGGTTCCCAACCATGTTTGACGCTTACCGCGTTCACATGGCGGAATACTTTGCACCCAAGAACTTCAATTTCTGGTACATCTTTGGCTCACTGGCCATGCTGGTCCTGGTCATCCAGATCGTGACGGGTATCTTCCTCGTCATGCATTACAAGCCGGACGCAGCCCTTGCCTTTGCCTCGGTGGAATACATCATGCGGGATGTTCCCTGGGGTTGGCTGATCCGTTACATGCATTCGACTGGCGCCTCGGCATTTTTTGTGGTGGTCTACCTGCATATGTTCCGTGGCCTGATGTACGGCAGTTATCGCAAGCCGCGTGAATTGGTCTGGATTTTTGGTTGCGCCATCTTCTTGATCCTGATGGCCGAGGCCTTCATGGGCTACCTGTTGCCCTGGGGGCAGATGTCGTATTGGGGGGCCCAGGTGATTGTCAATCTGTTCTCAGCCATTCCTTTTATTGGTCCGGACCTGGCACTGCTGATTCGCGGTGACTATGTGGTGGGCGACGCCACCTTGAACCGCTTCTTCAGCTTCCATGTTATTGCCGTTCCGCTGGTGCTGCTGGGCCTAGTAGTTGCCCACTTGTTGGCTTTGCATGATGTCGGCTCCAATAATCCGGACGGTGTGGAAATCAAGTCTGGCCCCAAGGGCAATGCCTGGTCTGCCACGGCGCCAGCCGATGGCGTGCCCTTCCATCCCTACTACACGGTGCACGACATTTTTGCCGTCAGCGTCTTTTTGCTGGTGTTTTCTGCCATCGTCTTCTTCGCGCCCGAGTTTGGTGGCTACTTCCTGGAATACAACAACTTCATCCCGGCTGATCCCCTCAAGACTCCTGCGCACATTGCGCCCGTCTGGTATTTCACCCCTTTCTATTCAATGTTGCGGGCTATTACCAGTGAAATGATGTATGTCCTAATCGGATGTACGGTGCTTGGAGCTCTGCTGGGCGTGGCCAAATGCAAATCCACCTTGTTTCGCAGCGCTGTGATAGGTGCAACGGTGATTGCTGTGGCCATGATGCTTGCGATTGACGCCAAGTTCTGGGGCGTGATGGTCATGGGTGGTGCCGTGATCATCCTGTTTTTCCTGCCCTGGCTGGATAACAGTCCGGTCAAATCGATTCGTTATCGTCCTGACTGGCACAAATATGTCTACGGCATCTTTGTGATCAATTTTGTGATTCTGGCTTACCTGGGAGTGCAGCCTCCCTCGCCAGTGGGCGAGCGGGTGTCTCAGGTGGGGACCCTGTTCTACTTTGGATTCTTCCTGCTGATGCCTTGGTGGAGTCATTTGGGGCAAGCCAAACCCGTGCCCAGCCGCGTGAACTTTTCAGCCCATTGAGCCGGAGACCATAACAAATGAAGCAACTGATTCTTGGTTTCATCCTCTCGTTCAGCCTACTCGGTGGTGCTCACGCATCGGGCTCAGAGACTCCCTGGGACAAGGCGCCCGTCAATACCAGTGATATGACATCGCTGCAAAGCGGTGCCAAGTTGTTTGTTAACTACTGTCTGAATTGCCATTCTGCGGCCTACATGCGCTACAACCGCTTGCAGGACATTGGCCTGACGAATCAGCAGATCAAGGACAACTTGCTGTTTACCACCGACAAGGTGGGTGAAACCATGAAGTCCTCCATCAACCCTAAAGAGGCCAAGGGCTGGTTTGGTGCCAACCCCCCCGATTTGACGGTGATCGCTCGCTCACGTGCCGGTCATGGAGGCAGCGGGGCTGATTACCTCTACACCTTCCTGCGCACCTTCCACGTTGATGACAGCAAGGCAACTGGCTGGAACAACCTGGTCTTTCCTAGCGTTGGCATGCCCCATGCCCTGTGGGAATTGCAGGGCCAGCGGCGCCCTGTCTATGAAACCAAAGAGGAACATGGCCATGAGGTACATGTTTTCAAGGGATGGGAGCAGATTACCCCGGGCACCCTGAGTCCTGCTCAATATGACCGTGCGGTCGGTGACCTTGTGAACTTTCTTCAGTGGATGGGTGAGCCCTCCCAAAACACCCGGGTACGGGTAGGTGTCTGGGTTATGATCTTTCTGCTGATCTTCAGTATCTTCGCCTGGAGGCTAAACGCCAGCTACTGGAAAGACGTCAAGTAGTAAATTTATTGTCAATTTTGCACCAATGCGGTGCAAAATTTGCATTTTATAGGGTGGGTTTGCGAAAATGCGGCCCACTCTTTGTTTTTTTGTTTTAGGAGCTTTCCGCCATGATGGTGCTGTACTCGGGGACGACTTGCCCTTTTTCACATCGATGCCGCTTTGTTTTGTTTGAAAAAGGGATGGACTTTGAAATTAGAGATGTCGATCTCTACAACAAGCCTGAGGACATCAGTGTGATGAATCCTTATGGCCAGGTACCCATTCTGGTTGAGCGTGACTTGATCCTTTATGAGTCCAACATCATCAATGAGTACATCGATGAACGGTTTCCCCATCCTCAGTTGATGCCCGGAGATCCCGTCGACCGCGCTCGGGTGCGTCTCTTCCTGCTCAATTTTGAGAAAGAATTGTTTACCAATGTTTCGATTTTGGAAAACCGAGCCACCAAGGGCAATGAAAAGGTGCTGGAAAAGGCGCGTGCTCACATCCGTGACCGTCTGATTCAACTCGCGCCGGTTTTCCTGAAGAACAAATTCATGCTGGGTGAAAATTTCTCCATGCTTGATGTGGCGATTGCGCCCCTGTTGTGGCGTCTGGACTACTACGGCATCGAGCTATCCAAAAATGCAGCCCCGCTGCTGAAATATGCTGAAAGAATTTTTTCCCGCCCAGCCTATATCGAAGCGCTGACGCCATCAGAAAAAGTGATGCGTAAGTAAGACAGCCTGGTTTTTTGCTATGACAAGCGAGCAAGACACAAGCTCCACCCGTCCTTATTTCATTCGTGCTTTGCACCAATGGTGCTGTGACAATGGCTTGACGCCCTATGTCGCGGTGAGGGTGGATGACAGCGTACAGGTCCCGCGAGAATTTGTCCGTAATGAAGAAATTGTGCTCAATATCAGCCCCGATGCCACCAGCGCACTGTCCCTGGGTAACGAATTCATCGAGTTCAAAGCCCGTTTTGGCGGGGTCGCCCGTGAAGTCATTGTTCCAATATCAATGGTGATGGCAATCTATGCGCGTGAAAATGGTCAGGGCATGGCGTTTCCGCTCAATGAACCAGGAAAGTCCCCCGCCAAGCCACCCGTATTGAGCCCTGTTGGGTCGGCTGGGCTGACCAAACTTTCACTCACCGAAGTTCAAAATGAAGAGCAAGACAATGATCATTCCCCGGAACCACCCAAGTCCGGAGGCTCAAATGCTCGACCCAGTCTCAAACGTGTGAAGTAAAATCACGGAGGCATCTCTTGTTAAGCCGATTTAGCTCAGTTGGTAGAGCACCCGCCTTGTAAGCGGTAGGTCGTCAGTTCGAATCCGACAATCGGCACCACTTTCTGATCAGGACACGCCAGGTCAGCTTTGTTGAATGGCATGGACCTTGATCCGGATGGTCGTAACTTGCCAGCCATGGCTGCGCAAATGGCTGCAAAGTGCAGGTAGAAATTGCCGTAGTTTTGCAGCAGCAGCACTGTTGCTGGCAATCAGGCACCAGCTGTCGTCCTGAATCGGACCGGGTTTAAGAGCACCCCATAAGCTTGCAGGCAGCAAGGGCTCAATGGATTTCAGGCGAGCCTGAGACTCGCCGGCCAGGTCTGACAGGCGGGAAAGAACGGGCGACTCCTGCGTTGCCTGCAGCAGGGTTAGGGGCTGTCGTGTGCGGCTCATTGCAGATTGAACTTAGGAGAATCAAGTGCACCTGATTATTACGGATGCTTGGCTAGCCAAATCCAGAGCGGTTCATCTCAGCGGTGTTCGACTGATTGTGATGGGCCTGGTTTTGTCGCTCGCCCTGATGCTGACAGCCGCCGGCCTTTACCACTGGGTATTTTTAAAAGGGGCTCGCGAGGGTTGGCCAGTCGTGAGCACCATCATGCGGTTAATGATCAAGGACGAAATGGCCCAGCGAGAGCGAATCGCGCGAGACAATGTCGATGCTTTGGCTAAGCAGCTTGGGGAAATGCAGGCAAAGCTGCTGCAGCTTGAGTCCTTGGGAGAGAGGGTGTCAAGCCTGGCCGGTCTTGATCCTGCCGAAATCCGTGCCAAACCCGCACAAGGGGGCGCACTGATCCCGGGAAGAAGCCTGACGCTTGAAGAACTCCAGCAAACCTTGACTGAACTGGATCAGAAGACCGATCAGCGCAACAATTTGATGACAGTCATCGAATCCCGCTTGCTCGAGCAGAAATTGCAGAGCCTCACAATCCCGACCCAGCTTCCGATTGAATTTGGCAAACCTGGCTCCCCTTTTGGCTGGCGAATTGACCCCTTCACCGGGACCATGGCCTTGCATTCAGGGGTAGATTTCCAGGCCGATGTCGGAACCCCCATACTGGCGGCGGCAGGCGGTGTTGTGGTCACCCAGGAATTTCATCCAAATTATGGAAACATGATCGAAATCGACCATGGCAAAGGGCTGGTGACGCGCTATGGTCACGCCTCCAGGGTGTATGTCCGTAAAGGCGATCTGATCAAGCGGGGCCAAAAAATTGCCGATGTCGGCACCACCGGGCGATCAACGGGCCCCCACCTGCATTTTGAGGTGCGTGTCCATGAAGTACCTCAAAACCCGAAGAAGTTTCTTTTTGCAGCCAGCAGTGAAAATCAGCCACCGCCAAAGAAGTTGCGCACTGCCAGGAAAGACCAGCAAGCGCCCGCGGATACCAGTCTGGCCGAAAGGTAAAATTGGCCCCTTGTTTATTCCAGATCTCCTGCATTGTGTAGCGACGATGCAGCTTGCTGAGACAGAATCTTTCCGTCAAATTCGAAAAAAGGCTGCACCGGTAAGCGTACTGAATTCTTGTACGTCATGTCGGTGGAACACTCATGGTCACCCATCTTCTTACCAAGTTATTTGGCAGCCGTAACGATCGGCTGCTCAAACAATACCAGGGCGTTGTCAAGCGCATCAATGCCTTGGAGCCTCAGTATCAACAGCTGAGTGATGAGGCCTTACAGGCCAAGACCACAGAGTTTCGTCAGCATATTGCCAACGGCCAGTCGCTTGAAGACTTGTTGCCCGAAGCATTTGCCGTCGTACGTGAGGCGTCCAAACGCGTCATGAAGATGCGGCACTTCGATGTGCAGCTGGTTGGTGGCATGGCGCTGCATGAAGGCAAGATTGCTGAAATGAGAACCGGTGAGGGCAAGACCTTGACCGCTACCTTGCCGGTTTACCTCAACGCGTTGGCCGGTGGCGGTGTGCATGTGGTTACCGTGAATGACTACCTGGCCAACCGAGACGCTCAATGGATGGGCAAACTCTACAACTTTCTGGGGTTGACCGTGGGTGTCAACCTGCCCCAGATGCAACGCCAGGACAAGCAAGCTGCTTATCAGGCAGATATCACTTACGGAACCAACAATGAATTTGGCTTTGATTACCTGCGTGACAATATGGTGTATGAGGTCACCGATCGCGTGCAGCGGGGTCTCAAATATGCCATCGTCGATGAAGTTGACTCGATCCTGATCGACGAGGCAAGAACGCCCTTGATCATCAGCGGTCAGGCCGAAGATCACACAGCGCTTTATCAGGCCATCAACAAGGTCGTGCCAAAACTATCCCGCCAGGAGGGAGAGGCTGACCCACGAACTGGTGAAGGTGTGATCAAGCCAGGCGACTTCACACTGGATGAAAAAAGTCATCAGGTATTTCTGACTGAGCAGGGTCACGAAAATGCCGAAGCCATTCTCAGTGCTGCCGGTTTGCTGGCTGAAGGCGCCAGCTTGTACGATCCCTCTAACATCACACTGATGCATCACCTCTATGCGGGCTTGAGGGCGCATCATGTCTACCATCGGGACCAACACTATGTGGTTCAAAACGGGGAAATTGTCATCGTTGACGAATTCACTGGGCGGTTGATGGCCGGCCGTCGTTGGAGCGACGGGCTGCATCAGGCGGTAGAGGCCAAGGAGGGGGTGGCAATCCAGGCTGAAAATCAGACCCTGGCATCCATTACTTTCCAGAATTACTTCCGTCTTTACGGAAAGCTGGCCGGCATGACGGGTACCGCCGATACGGAAGCCTATGAATTCCAGGAGATATATGGCCTGGAGACTGTTGTCATACCACCCAACCGCGCCAGCAAACGAGAGGACCAGTTGGACCGGGTGTACAAATCCACCCGTGAAAAATACGAGGCAGCCATTGCCGACATACGCGCCTGCCATGAGCGTGGCCAGCCAGTGTTGGTCGGTACAACCTCGATTGAAAACTCTGAAATCATTGCCAAGCTTCTCGAAAAAGAAAAGTTGCCGCATCAGGTGCTCAACGCCAAACAGCATGCCCGTGAAGCGGAGATCATTGCCCAGGCCGGGCGTGCCGGCATGATCACCATTGCCACCAACATGGCGGGCCGTGGCACGGACATTGTGCTGGGCGGCAATATTGAAAAAATGGTCGAGGCCATTGAAGCCCAAGAAAGCATTGACGCGGATACCAAGCAGAAGCAAATTGCTGATTTGCGCGCTCAATGGAACCTAGATCATGACAAGGTGGTGGCGCTTGGGGGGCTGCGCATCATTGCCACCGAGCGGCATGAGTCCCGCCGTATCGACAACCAGCTGCGCGGTCGCTCAGGTCGTCAGGGGGACCCAGGATCCTCCCGCTTCTACCTTAGTCTAGATGATGCCTTGATGAGGATATTTGCCGGCGAGCGGGTGCGCGCCATCATGGACCGCCTGAAGATGCCTGAGGGCGAGGCGATCGAGGCGGGTATTGTCACCAGAAGCATTGAAAGCGCCCAGCGCAAGGTGGAAACCAGAAACTTTGATATCCGCAAGCAATTGCTGGAATACGATGACGTGGCCAATGACCAGCGCAAGGTGATTTACCAACAGCGCAATGCCATTCTGGATGCAGAAGACCTGTCGGTCCAGATTACTTCTTTGCGGCAAGGCTCTTTCACAGACCTTGTTCGCCAGTTTGTTCCCCTGGAGTCGGTCGAGGAGCAGTGGGATCTGCCTGGCCTGGAAAAAGTTTTGCATGATGAGTGGCAGATCGACCACCCGATAAGTGCTGCGGTGCAAAGTGCCAGTGATATCAACGATGAGGATATCCTGGAACAAGTTGTTGAACTGGCCGACAAGTCATACGCCGCAAAGGTCGAACAGGTGGGTGCGGCCAACTTCCTGCAATTTGAACGTATGGTGCTGCTGCAAAGTATCGACACGCATTGGCGGGAGCATTTGAGTGCGCTGGATTATTTACGCCAAGGTATTCATTTGCGAGGCTACGCACAAAAGCAACCCAAGCAGGAATACAAGCGCGAGGCGTTCGAGTTGTTTGGCCAGTTACTTGACTCGGTGAAAAACGAGGTCACCAAAGTGCTGTTGACGGTGCGCGTTCAGTCAAGCGAACAGCTTGAACAGGCGGCAGATGAGATGGAAAGCCGGGCCGAGCATATCGCCAATGTCACCTACACCGCACCCACAGAAACTGGAGAAGTCCAGACCACTGTCGATACTGCAACTCAGGTAGCGGCAGTTCCGCGGGTGGGTCGTAACGAACCTTGCCCCTGCGGCAGTGGAAAAAAATACAAGCACTGCCACGGAAAGCTCAGTTGAGGTGTCTCCATGCCGGTAAATTTTTCTGGTCCCAATCCCGCTGAACTGTTCCCCATTGCTGGTGTGCGCATTGGCGTTGCGGAGGCCGGAATTCGCAAGGTCAACCGCAAGGACCTGACCGTTGTGCTGCTTGATTCAGGGGCTTCGGTAGGGGGTGTGTTCACACAGAACAGGTTTTGTGCCGCGCCGGTTCAGGTCTGCAGGGAGCACCTGACAAAAGCCGCTCAGAACGGCCCCGGCATTCGTGCCATCGTGATTAACACCGGAAATGCCAACGCGGGTACCGGTAACGATGGGCTGGAGCGATCAATCAGAACATGTGCCACGCTGGCCAAGCATTTGAACATCGCTACCGAGCAGGTGCTGCCTTTTTCCACCGGTGTGATCATGGAGCAATTGCCCATTGAAAGAATTGAGGCTGGCTTACCGGCCGCTCTGGCTGATGCGAATGAAGCGAATTGGCTGCGTGCCGCCGAAGGGATCATGACCACCGACACGGTTCCCAAGGCCTTTGGCAAACAGATCATGATTGGAAATTCTCGGGTCAGCATTACCGGTATCAGCAAGGGTGCAGGCATGATTCGACCCAATATGGCCACCATGCTGGGATTCATGGCGACTGATGCGCGAGTCAGCCAGCAAGTGATTCATCAGTTAGCCCTTGAGTTGGCCGAAGGTTCGTTCAATCGGGTGACTGTCGATGGCGATACCTCTACCAACGACTCTTTTGTGGTGATTGCCAGCAATAAAGCTGACCATCCGGCCATTGAGACCCTTGCCAGCCATGAAGGTCAGTTACTCAAGGCTGCCATGCTGGATGTGGCCCGCCAGCTTGCCCAGGCGATTGTTCGAGATGGTGAAGGAGCCACCAAATTCATCACAGTCTGCGTTCAGGGCGGGAAAACCTCACAAGAGTGTCGTCAGGTTGCGTATGCGATCGCCCATTCACCACTGGTCAAGACCGCCTTTTATGCCAGTGACCCAAACCTGGGGCGGATTCTGGCAGCCGTTGGTTACGCTGGCATCGAAGACCTTGACCAGACGCACATTGAGCTCTACCTTGACGATGTGCATGTAGCGCACCAGGGTGGACGACATCCTGCTTACCGTGAAGAAGATGGCCAACGGGTGATGAGGCAAAGCGAAATTACGGTTCGCGTGCTGCTTGGCCGGGGAGAGGCTGAAGATGTCGTTTGGACGTGTGATTTCAGCCATGACTATGTCACCATCAACGCAGATTACAGATCCTGATGAGCGAAAAATTCGAACATTTGATGGTGCGTGCGGAGCAACTGATCGCTCGCATTGAATCCATCCTTCCCCAGCCACTGTGTCAGCCCGACTGGGGCGCTTCGATTGCCTTTCGGTTCCGCAAACGGGGATCGGGCCACGGTCTGATCGAACCGGTGCGGCATATTGCCCTTATGAAGCTGGATCAATTGAAGGAAATCGACCAGCAGAAGGAAAAAATCCAGCGCAATACCGAGCAGTTCGTGCGGGGGCTTCCTGCCAATAATGTTTTGCTCACAGGTGCGCGTGGAACGGGCAAGTCCTCCCTGATCCGGGCTTGCCTGCACGCCTATGCCGATCAAGGTTTGCGGCTGATTGAAGTGGATAAGTCGGATATGGTGGATTTGCCCGACATCGTGGAGTTGGTCTCGTCCCGAAAGGAAAAATTCATCATTTTTTGTGATGACCTGAGTTTTGAGGAAGGCGACGGCGGCTACAAGGCCTTGAAATCCATACTCGACGGTTCGGTGGCGGCGTCCACACCCAATGTGCTGATATATGTCACCAGCAACCGGCGGCATCTGCTCCCTGAATACATGAAGGACAACCTGAGCTACAAGCCCAGTGATGATGGCGAAATTCATCCCGGTGAAGTCGTGGAGGAGAAGATTTCCCTGTCAGAGCGCTTTGGCTTGTGGGTCAGCTTCTACCCCTTCAGCCAGGACGAATATCTGACTATTGTTGCCCAATGGTTGTCGTCGTTTGGCACGCCCGCCTTGGCCATCGAAAAGGCCCAGGCTGAGGCATTGGTGTGGGCCTTGGAGCGTGGCTCACGCAGCGGTCGAGTGGCCTACCAGTTTGCCAAGGACTATGCGGGCAGGCATGCGCAAGCCTGAGTTCAGGCAGTGTCTGCCAGTCTGAGCAAGCACAGGCTTCCAAATCGGACAGCTTCCAGATGACAAAGCCATTGGTCGCTGATCCGGAGCGTCCCCGCCCCAACGCCAACGATCGCCCGGTGACCGATGTGGCTGTCGGTGTCTTGCTTTTACCGGATGGCCGTTTTTTGCTGACCTCACGCCCATCTGGAAAAGTCTATAGCAGCTACTGGGAGTTTCCCGGCGGCAAGCTCGAGGGCGACGAAGGGGTGATCGAGGCCTTGGCGCGCGAATTGCATGAAGAGCTGGGCATCAGGATTGGTGCTGCCGAGCCATGGAAAGTGGAGATGGTCGATTACCCTCATGCCTTGGTGCGTCTGCATTTCTGCAAGGTACGCGAGTGGTCCGGAGTTTTGCAAATGCGCGAGGGTCAGAGCTATGCCTGGGAAGACCTCCCGGTTCAAGTCACTCCGGTGTTACCCGGCACGGTACCGGTACTGCAATGGCTGGCTCAGGAGCGCGGTCATACCGGACCCACCCATCATGCGACCTGAATGAAGTCAGTACCAGATTCTACTGAGCCCTGGGATCACCAAACATTTCGTCAGGTGGGGTATCGGTAGGCATGCGAAAGTTTTCGCTCGCCCAGGCGCCGAAGTCATTTTTCTTGCAACGCTCGCTGCAAAAGGGGCGAAAAGGGTTGTTACCGGTGTAGACGCTTTGTGCGCCGCAGTGCGGGCAAGGAACTCGAAGCTCTTGGGTTCTACCAGCAGGGGCACCAGTGCTCATGAAGTGAGGTTCCTCAGGCACACAAGGCCAGTTCAAGAGGCACATCCTCGGCCCATGAACTCAGTCGGCCATCCTGGCCTTGCTGCATCATGCGGATGGAGACAATCAGACGATTGGCGCTGATCTCTGGGATCAGACCCAGATTGGGATCTATGGCCAGGCGCAACAACTGAAAACTTCGGACCTGTGGAAGATTTTGCTGGAATTGCCCGGCAGTAGCCATCACTTTCTGGGTAACGCCCGAGTCCCGCAACAGTTTGAGTAATAGCAATACGGAGTTGACCAGAGGCAACAGGGTAGTGGTCCATTCTGTAAGGTCAGCATGACGACGTTGCAGGCTTTCGTGCTGCCAGGCGAAATAAGCGGGCAGATCAAAAGCGCAAGTGCCACCGGGTATCCCGGTTCGGCTTCGAATGCTCATGAGCCAGTCGTTGGCTGTCAGGGATTGACCTGCTTTGCCGGCCTGCTGGTTGAGCTGTTCAAAGCACTCATCCAGCTTGTGAATGACTTCGTCCAGCAGGTTTTGCGTCACATTGGGGTTGTCCCGGTAGCCCGAGAGAACCTGTTTTTCCTTTTCAAGGTCTCGCAAAACCTCAGACTTCAGGTCAGAACGGGCACTGACCTCAATGATTTCAAAAAGGGTAAGAATCGCAAAGTGATGATCCAGAGCCGTTTCGCGCGAAGCCAGTTCGACCATCCGGCGATACAGGTGCTCCAGCCGAAGGTAGGTCCGCAGGCGTTCGTTGAAAGGGTACTCGTAGATGATCACGCTTTATTTCCCAATCGTCAGATCATAGCCCGAAGCGGGGGGCAAGTTGACTGACCTCATGGGACAAGGCTTGAAGGCTGAGTCCATCGTTGCAGATGACCATGTCAGCTGCGCTCAGACGAAGACTGCGGCTGCACTGAGCATCGATGATTGCTTGGATGGCTTCTGTGGACAAGCCACTTCTCAATCGGGTACGTTCAATCTGGGTTTCAGGGCTGCAGTCGATCACCAGAACCAAACCCACTCTTGCGCGCCAGAGTAACGACTCCACCAGCAGGGGAACGTCATACACAATACAGGAATTATTTTCTTCCTTGGCTTGCAGGGTGAGCCGTTGGATTTCGCTGGCAACCAGCGGATGGACGATGGCCTCAAGCTGACGGCGGATTTGAGGGTTTTTAAACGCTTTGGTTCGCATCAAACTTCGGTCCAATGCGCCTTCAGGAGTAATAAATTGGTCTCCAAACGCCGTTCGGATCGCTTCGATGGCCGCCCCCCCGTTGGCGGTTGTTTGCCTTGAAATGGCGTCTGCATCAATAACCCTGGCGCCAAGTTGGGTCAGCATGCCGCCAACCGTGCTCTTGCCGCTCCCGATCCCGCCCGTCAGGCCGATGTGTATCTGCCTTTTCATGAAATATGCAGTCCGATCAGGGCCAGAACAGCCTGGGGGCCAAGAACCAGGGCGCAAAGCCCTGAGGCCGCCAGAAAAGGGCCAAAAGGCACATAGCCCCCTGGTCTGAGTTTGCCGTTGATCTTCATGGCAATACCCGCCACGGCGCCTACCAGCGACGCCATCAAAATAATGGATATCAGGGCGGGCCAGCCAAACCAGGCTCCCAGTGCGGCAAATAACTTGAAATCGCCGTAGCCCATCCCCTCCTTGCCAGTCAGGATGCGAAACGCCCAGTAGATCAGCCACAACGACAGATAGCCTGCAACTGCCCCCCACAGGGCCTGATCGGGGGGGGTGATTATCAATCCCAGGTTGGCAGCCAGCAGGCCAGACCAGATCAATGGCAAGGTGATGTCGTCCGGAAGCAGGGTGGTATCCCAGTCAATCAGTCCCAATGTAAGCAGTGCTGCAGCCAGTCCCGACCAGGCCAAGGCTGTGCTGCTCGCCCCCCAGCGTGCGGCGCAATAGGCAAAAAAAGCAGCGCTGGCCATTTCCACCAAGGGATAACGCGGGCTGATTGGGGCACGGCAGGCCGAGCATTTGCCTTTGAGCCAAACAAAGCTGAGCACCGGAATGTTTTCATACCAACTGATCGTGTGGCCACAGTGTGGACAACGAGACCGGGGCAGAATCAGGTTGAATGGCTCTGTTGGGTCAGGCTGTTTGCCTGACAACTGAGCACATTCAGCGGCCCAATGCTGCTCAATCATTTTGGGTAGCCGGTAAATAACGACATTGAGAAAACTTCCAATCAGCAAACCAAGCACAGAAAAAAGAACCACTGCAATCTCGGGCGCCAGCATCAGACCACCTGCCCTAGCTTGAAGATGGGCAGGTACATCGAAACCACAATGCCACCAATGACCGTGCCCAAAATGACAATGATGATCGGCTCCATCAGGCTTGAAAGACCGGCAACCATGTCATCGACTTCGGACTCGTAAAAGTCGGCCGCCTTGGCCAGCATGTGATCAATCGAGCCGGACTCTTCACCGATGGCACACATTTGAAGCACCATGTTCGGAAAAAGTTGTACCCCGGTCATCGCGGCAGTCAGGCTGGAGCCAGTGGCAACCTCATGCTGTATCTTTTCGGTGGCCTTGCCGTAAACCGAGTTTCCGGATGCGCCGCCTACAGAATCCAAAGACTCAACTAACGGCACGCCCGCCGCAAACATGGTTGACAAGGTGCGGGTCCAGCGAGCAATAACCGACTTTTCTACGAGTTCGCCAAAGACGGGCAGTTTGAGCATCAGCCGGTCCATGAACTGCTGTACTTTCTCATTGCGTTTCCAAGCTTGCATGAAGAAATAAATGCTGCCGCCTGTACCGCCAAAGATCAGCCACCACCACTGAACAAAGAATTCGCTCATGCCAATGACAAAGAGGGTTGGCGCTGGAAGGTCCGCCCCGAAGGAGGAGAAGACTTCCTTGAACGCAGGGATAACAAATATCATGATCACCGCCACCACCACAAAAGCGACCACAATGACCGAAATCGGGTACATCAGTGCCGATTTGATCTTGGACTTGATGGCCTCGGTCTTCTCCATGTACAGGGCCAATCGGTCCAGCAACTGATCCAGGATGCCGGCCTGTTCGCCCGCCTCAACCAGGTTGCAGTACAGGTTGTCAAAGTACATCGGATGCTTGCGGAAAGCGGAACTCAAGGAATTTCCAGTTTCAACATCATTGCGAATCTCACTGAGCAGCCGGGTCACACTGGGGTTGGCGCTACCCCTGCCGACAATGTCAAAAGACTGCAGTAATGGAACACCTGCTTTCATCAGAGTGGCGAGCTGACGCGTAAAAATGGCGATGTCCTTGGGCTTGACGGCCTTGCCGGCCCGCAACTTGCGCTTGTTGATTTTGGCAGACAAGATACCCTGACGGCGCAGAGAGGCTTGTACCTGATTTTCGCCGGCAGCACGCATCTCGCCCCGCACCGTTTTGCCGTTGCGGTCCTTGCCTTCCCATTCGAAGACAAATTCCTTGGTAACCGACGCCTGCGCTGTGGCCATGTCTAACTGACGAGTTGTTACAAGCCAAGTTTAATCTGGGGAAAAAAATGTCGGGTTGTTACCCACGGATACCGGTCAGAAGAGTGACATCGATCAAATCGAACGGTTGTGAGAAATAAAAGGTTCTTCACTCAAAACCGTGAAGAACCAAATAAAAGGGCGATGTTCAGACCTTCGATTCAGAGATCAATGTCCAGCCATCTGCGCCATTGACCCAGTAAGTGCGCAGTCTCTTATTCTCCGTGTTGGATAGATCAATCAGAGCTACCTGCTGTCCTTGATCTTGCCAAGTCAGAAAATGCACAAGCTCGGCTTGCTTGTATTGGGAGCCCCCCGAAAATGACAATGCCTTGAGACTTAGGCTGGATTCAAGAAAAGGGTAGCGCTCAACAAGAAGCTGGCTCAGTGCATCTGGTAATCGGGCGTATTGAGAGGGTGCAACCCAATCAATCTTCTCCTGAATGAAGATTGGGATGCCTTTGGGCTTACCCAAAGTCATCAAACGCCTCATGCTGTCATTGGGCAGGACAATACAGCCGTCAGAAGCCTGAGGCGCCCTGGAATACTGGGCTGAGGGTGATCCATGTATCCAGATGCCTGAGCCTGAGCGGCCACGGTGGACATCAAGGAAATTGGGGTAATTCAGGGTCAGAGCGCCAACCCCATAAAGATCAGGTAAACGCTTGTCTGGCAAACGTTTTTGGGTGAAATAGACGCCAACTGGCGAACGCCCATCGCCCTCTTTCTCCTTATTCAGACCGTTCAGGCCAACTGAGGCATATGAATGAAACAATAATTCGGCCTTATGCGGCTCACTGGCTGACGCCAGATTTTTGAACACATACATTCTGGATGCGGTAGCGTCCACAACCGCAAAAAACTCTGTGGCGGGGGACAAAAAGCCGATGCCAGCAGGAATGGTGGCTTTGGGAGGAGGCATCAGAATTGCCCGCAATCTACGACCAAGCTCAGTTTGCAGGCTGTTGATTGAAGCTGCCTTGTCGGCACTTGTGAGGGTCAAGGTTGTCAGAGCAGAATTTTTCTCCAGCTCTGACTGATCAATTGTCAAATTGAGTAGTTCAGCGTAAAGCCATTGTGCCAGTTGAAAATTCGGATAGGCGCTGATCAATTGTTCTGTCAGCCCGATTGCCAGGGTGTATTCTGAGCGGGCCAAGTGCCCCTGGATACTGACAAGATAAGCTTCGGGTTGGCGATTAGAGTCGGCTGGCGGAGTGGACTCCGACTGAAAATCATATTGGAAGTTAAATTTTTGACTCGCCAGCGCGGAACCATTCGAACTTGCATACATCATGGCCGCAAATGAGGCAACCATACCCAGCGCCAAGGTGTAGATGCCCCATCCACGGCGGGAAGGAGTTCGTAAATCCAGAGCCCATTTCATGGTGTGTATTCTCTCTGAATTTTCCAATTCTCCTCGGAAAGATTCAGAACAAGAATCTTGGGGGAAGTGCTTTGCAAACGGTCTGATTCATAAATTTGAGTGAAACGAACGGTCAAGACTTGCTGATCGGCAGAAAGAATGATCGGATCGACCACGCGAACCGAAATTCTGGATTTGCCCAAGATCTTTTGGCGACGCTCAAGAGCCCAATCTCGAAGGGTTTTGTTACTTTCGGGCTTGAAGTGTTTGGAATAAGCGGCAAAATAAGCTTCAATATTCTTGGCACTCCAGTTGGCAGCCCATTCATTCAGAAATTCGGCAATGACCTGTTCTTGACTGATGGGCGCTGGCGGATCTGCCGGTGATGGGGCTTCTAGGGCGACTGGGGGACTGAGGGGAGTTGTTGCGGCCGGGGCAGGAGGGAGCGGCAATGCAGTTGGCGCAAAGCTAAGGGGTACTTGTTCAGTGATGGTATTGTTTTTGCGGTCTGTCAGCCAATCATGAACGCCAAAATTATCTGAGAAGAAAGCTTGGTTCTGCACCAAGCTGAGTAAAGCCATCGCCGTGGGTAGCAGAATGATCAAGGCCCAAAACCAGCGACGCCAGGCCGATCGCTGTGGTTTTACAAAGAGAGCTCTCATCGAAGGTATAACGGCTAGGAACGTTCGCTTGTTATTAACCAGCGATCACCAACTTTTTTCATTTCAATGGTCTTGATGCTGGAGACAGATAACTTGTCAGAGCGATAATTTTGTCGAAAACGGATTTTGACGGTTTGGGCAGAAACGGCTTTTACGTCAATCTGGCTCAACTGGATATTAATCTGACCCTTGTTCAGAATCCTGCTTTTACGTTCGGATGCCCACTGAGATCGTGTCTTTCCATCATTTGGAACAAAATCTTGAGCGTAGGCGCCAAGATAGGCGTCGACATCCTTTTTCTCCCAAGCTTTGCTCCATTCCTCAAGTGCAAACTTGGCGGAGCGCTGAATTGCCTCATTTGAACTGGGGCTAAGGCTGGCCGTGGCATCGGCTGGAACTGAAACCGGCGGCGCCTGTAATTTGGCAGGCTTCGATGGGGCTGTCGTAGGGGGCGAGGAGGCTGCCGCTGGCATCGTGGGCGCTGTGTTTGCGGCTGGTCCTGATTTTGATGTGACTGGTTCGGGTTGAGCTGAGGCTACTTTGATCGATTCAGTTGCAGAGGCGCGTAGTTGGTTCTCTGTCTTGACTGAAGTGGCACCAGTTAAAACAGTGAGTGACGGCTTGGGGCTTTTCCCAGCGTCAAGTGTTTGCAGGGCGGAAGAGAGGTTTTTACTGGCAAGATGGAATTTGAGGTTGTTGAGGTTTTTGTAGACCACCTCAAGAGATTTGTTGGTCTTGATGACTTCATCAAGCGTCTTTTTCGCCAGTTCCAGTTTGCCTTGAGCAGCATAAATGGCCGCAATATTGTTTCTGGCATCAAGGTATAGGGTCGAAGCGGGCGTAATCGTGGAAAAGGCTGCGACGGCGGCATCAAGCCGGTCGCGCTTTAGATGAAGTAGTCCAGCCAGGAAGTTGGCTTCGTAGTTCAAGCTGCCTGGATGTTGCAACTCTTTCAGGTAAATATCAATTTCCTGAGGGTTGTCAGATCTCAGAATTCGATCTCGATCGGCTTCGAGTACAACCCGTTGTTCTTTTGCAAAGCTCGAGACGCTAAATATTGCTGCTGTGAAAGCCATCAGCAGGCCAAAAATTCGAATGGACATTAATGGACTGGTCAGAAAACTCATTTCGAATTCAGATGATGCCAACGCACCTTCGAGCGCAGCGAAAAATCTAGAAGGTCATTGTTGAAATGGAATACCTACCCCAAAAGCTGGAAAAATACGGCGCAAAGTCAACGAGGCCCTATGTGTAGGAGCATTTTAAACTCTGGGAAAACAGGTTTTGAAGACCTTGATCGGACCGTCCAGTCACGTTTCGATCCGCCAAAGAATAAAGCCCGTCATTTAAAAACTTGTTTCCTGTCGAGTAAGCGCCTCATGTGAGGTGCATGCGAGGATAAAATTGGTGTCGAAGCGCAGTCAAGGCTGAGCGGGTGCAATCAACGACAAAAGAGTCAACAGAAAAAATTGACTATTGCCAATGACCATCTGGTCGGGGTGAGAGGATTCGAACCTCCGGCCTCTACGTCCCGAACGTAGCGCTCTACCAGGCTAAGCTACACCCCGATACAAAGGCCAGAATTGTAGCAAGGCTTGATCAGCCTGAACCTGATGTGCCAGTTGAGTAAGCCAACTCTGAAAGATGCACAAGGTAGTTCATCGCAGAAGGATGTTCAACCCATCAGTTAGTTCATGGTAGTAGTCTGTATCGGGCGGCGTGCCGACCGGCTTCTAAGAAACCTGCAATTTTTCAAGAGGACGCCAGACTCCAAATCAACCCAGCCCAACGACCTAAAACAGCTCAAAAAGAATGGGCTCGGAAAATTGTTTGGTCAGTGAAAGTAGGCTTTTTGATTGAGGTCAATTCTAGCAATGGGCCTGGCAGGATAAGAGATGATGTAATCACGTTTGCAAACAAAGCAAAAAGATGGCGAGAAAATGAAAGTGAAAAGATCAAACCAAGTACCAGAAACCAGTTGTATTAGGTCACCCTGCACGCAGGGTCACTCAATTGTTCAAGCCGCTTGTACTTTGAACCCGAATCCGGAAAAATTAATTATGCTTTCGGAAGGTTGAATTTTTTCTGCCTTATTCCCTAATAAACAAGGGAGGATCGATTCCATGAATGAACGTCGTAGTCAAGCCAATGCCCCATTGCGGGCCAAGGTGGATGCCCTGCTCAAGCTGAACCAGCAAATGAATGTTCTGGCACAGGACATACGAACTCGTGCCCTCAATACTGCAAGAGGCAACCCCGAAATTTCTGAGTCACAAAAGTCCGAAGAGATTGTCGATCAACAAAAATTGAAGGCGTTACGCCAGTTATTGAGTGCGGTTGAAAAGCTTGACCCTGATACCGTACCCGCCCTCAAGCAATTAACACCCGAAGAAATTTCAGCATTGTTTGGCAGCGCTGAAAAAGGCTCTGAGCCTGCAAAGTAAGCGCATCAAAATAGCTGGGCCCAAGCAGCTTATGGTCCTCCATTAAAAGCCTGGGACAAGGGGTATGCCGCCTACCCTGGATTGAAATCAGGAAGTTCGCTCAAGCAAGTCGCTGGCCAGTGAGAGTAGGCATTGGCGATACCTGCCCTCAGGTAGTTGGTTGGCGGCTTGCATCGCCCGCTGCGCTTCCTGAGCGGCAGCTTGTCGTGCCACAGACAATGAACCGGTACAGCGCACAACCGATATGACTTCATTGAGCAGTTCGGTGCTCCCATGGGTAATGGCGTTTCGCATCAATTCGCGCTGGGCAGAATTGCAGCGCTGCATTGCGGCGATCAGGGGTAGCGTGGCTTTGCCCTCACGAAGATCATCGCCTAGGGTTTTGCCCAAAACGGCGGCGTCTCCATCGTAGTCAAGGACATCGTCTATGACCTGAAAGGCCGTTCCCAGGGCCTGGCCATACTCGGCGCAGGCGTCTTCCATCAGGGGGCTGGCATTTGCGAGGATCGCGCCGACGCGGGCACTGGCCTCAAACAACTTGGCGGTTTTGGAGCGAATCACCTGAAGGTAGCCAGCTTCGTCAAGATCGGCATTGTGCATATTCATGAGTTGAAGCACTTCACCTTCGGCAATGATGTTGGTCGCATCGGCCAGAATTTGAAGGATGCGCATGTTGCCGGGCTCAACCATCATCTGAAAAGCGCGCGAGTAAAGAAAGTCTCCAACCAACACGCTGGCCGGGTTGCCAAATCTCTCGTTGGCCGTGGCATTGCCCCGGCGCAGAGTGGATTCATCGACAACATCATCATGAAGTAGCGTCGCTGTATGGATGAATTCAACCACTGCCGCCATACTGTGGCGGTGTGCTCCAGCGTATCCTAGGGCGCTGCTGCAAAGCAGTAGCAAGGCCGGGCGCAGACGCTTACCACCAGCTGCAACAATGTAGTGGGCGACCTGTCCGACCAGAGGCACCTCAGAATTGAGCCGCCGGGTGATCTCCCGGTCCACTGCCAGCATGTCTTCTGTGATGATGGCAAGTGGGTTAGCTGGCAAAGACGGTTTCAATTGAGTGCTCGGGACCAGTGGAAAGTTCCGTGATTATAAAAAGGGGTAACCGATGCTGGTAACAGCCTAAGCCGTTATAGCATCCAGCACCCAGGATAGCCGTTGACGTGCTATAATTTTCGGCTCCGTGGAATTCGCTACGGGCTTTGTTACTCAAAGAGGTCTCATATGTACGCGGTCATAAAAACCGGTGGCAAGCAGTATCGCGTTGCTTCCGGCGACAAAATTAAAGTAGAACAGATTGCTGCGGATGTGGGCCAGGAAATCGTCATCGACCAGGTTTTGGCTGTTGGAAACGGCCCAGAGCTTAAGGTGGGTACGCCCCTGGTGTCCGGCGCAACGGTCAAAGCCAAAGTGGTGGCTCATGGCAAGCACGACAAAGTGCGTATTTTCAAAATGCGCCGTCGCAAGCATTACCAGAAACACCAGGGCCATCGCCAACAGTTCACGGAACTGGAAATCGGCGCGATTGCCGCTTAAGGAGTAATTGACATGGCACAGAAAAAAGGCGGCGGCTCTACGCGAAACGGACGCGACTCCAAACCAAAAATGCTGGGCGTTAAAGTCTTTGGCGGCCAGACCATCAGTGCCGGGTCCATCATTGTCAGGCAGCGCGGAACCAAGTTTCATGCTGGCACCAATGTTGGCATCGGCAAGGACCACAGCTTGTTTGCCCTGGTGGATGGTACGGTTTCATTTGAAACCAAGGGTGCTTTGAACAAGCAGACGGTGAGTGTCACGTCTGTTTAAGCCATCTGGCACCTAACCATAGAAACCCTGCGCCGACAGCGCGGGGTTTTTCGTTTAGAAACTGCCAAAACACGCATCCCATGAAGTTTGTTGACGAGGCTTTTATCGATATCGCCGCTGGCGATGGGGGTAATGGCTGCGTCTCTTTCCGGCACGAGAAGTACAAGGAGTTTGGCGGCCCTAACGGAGGCGATGGTGGTCGCGGCGGGCATGTGTTCGCCCTGGCTGACCCAAGCCTCAACACCCTGGTTGACTATAGGTACACACGCCGGTTTGATGCCAAGCGGGGCCAGCATGGCATGGGTTCGGATATGTTTGGCGCGGCCGGTGATGACATCACCCTGAAGATGCCGGTCGGTACCATCATTACTGATGCCCAGACCGGTCAGGTGCTCTATGAATTATTGACGTCGGGTGAACGGGTCACGATTGCCAAGGGTGGCGATGGTGGCTTTGGCAATATGCGTTTCAAGAGCGCCATCAACCGGGCGCCCCGACAAAAAACTCCCGGCTGGCCCGGTGAGCGCAAAAGTCTGAAGCTCGAACTCAAAGTGCTCGCCGATGTTGGCCTGCTAGGGTTGCCCAATGCAGGCAAATCGACACTAATTAGTGCCATTTCCAACGCTCGCCCCCGAATTGCCGACTATCCCTTCACCACCCTACACCCCAACCTGGGCGTAGTTCGTGTCGGGCCAGAGCAAAGCTTTGTGGTGGCTGATTTGCCCGGACTGATCGAGGGCGCTGCTGAAGGGGCCGGTCTGGGCCATCAATTTTTGCGTCACCTGCAGCGTACCCGTTTGCTGCTGCATGTGGTTGATCTGGCCCCCTTCGATGATGGCGCCGATCCAGTTGCTCAGGCCAAGGGCATCATTGCCGAGCTCAAAAAGTACGACAAGGCACTGTATGACAAACCCCGCTGGCTGGTCCTCAATAAACTGGACATGGTGCCCTCTGAGGAGCGTGCTGCAAAGGTCAAGGATTTTGTCCGGCGCATGAGGTACAAAGGACCGGTATTCGAAATTTCTGCCCTCACCCATGAGGGATGTGAGCTATTGGTGAAGTCCGTCTACGAGCATATCAAGGCGCAGCAAGTAGCGGAGCAGCCTGCGATCGATGTTGACCCCCGCTTCAAAGAGGGCTCCGCGCCCGAGATTGCCTCATAGAATTCCGGGGTATGTCCACACAATCTGCTTCGCAAGTCTTGCGCTCTGCCCGTCGTATTGTTGTCAAGGTGGGTTCGAGCCTGGTGACCAATGAAGGACGTGGCCTGGATCAGCAGGCCATTGGGGAGTGGTGTCGCCAACTTTCTATGCTCCTGCGCAATGGCAGTGAACTCATCATGGTGTCCAGTGGAGCCATTGCCGAAGGCATGAAGCGACTGGGCTGGAGCAGCCGACCCCATGAGATCCATGAATTGCAGGCCGCTGCGGCGGTGGGTCAGATGGGGTTGGCGCAGATGTATGAATCAAGCCTGCGCGCTCATGGGCTGGGTAGTGCGCAAGTATTGCTAACCCATGCAGATCTGGCTGACCGTGAGCGCTATCTCAATGCCCGATCCACCCTGTTGACCCTGCTCAAGTTGGGGGTGATCCCGGTAATTAATGAGAATGATACGGTGGTCAACGACGAGATCAAGGTCGGCGACAACGATACGCTGGCTGCCTTGGTGGCAAATCTGGTAGAGGCCGACTTGCTGGTAATTTTGACCGACCAGAAGGGCTTGTTTACGGCCGATCCCCGGCGCGACGCCAGTGCGCAATTTATGCATCAGGCCATGGCGGGTGACCCGGCACTGGAGGCAATGGCCGGAGGCGCGGGTTCAGGCATTGGCAAAGGTGGGATGATCACCAAAATACTGGCCGCCAAGCGGGCTGCCGGATCCGGGGCTAGCACCGTCATTGCCTGGGGGCGAGAGCAGGATGCGCTGTTGCGTCTGGCCGAGGGCGAAAACATCGGTACTGTGCTGATTGCCAAGACCCAGAAAAACCAGGCACGCAAGCAATGGATGGTTGATCATCTGCAATTACGCGGCTCGGTGCTTGTCGATGCGGGGGCCGTGCGTCAGTTGACGGAAAACGGCAAAAGTCTGTTGCCGATCGGCATGCTGTCGGTGGATGGCGAATTTTCGCGGGGTGATGTGATTGCAGTCAGAGACGCTGCCGGCGTAGAAATAGCCCGCGGGCTGGCCAACTATGCCAGCACCGAGGCCAGACTGCTCTGCAGAAAACCCTCTTCCCAAATTGAGCAACTGCTTGGCTATGTGGCGGAGCCGGAAATTTTGCATCGGGACAATCTGGTGCTCACCCGCTAGCCGGATACCGGCAGCCTATGGGCTTTCCTGAGGGCTCGGGTTAGGTTCAAAGGTGGCGCCAGGCGGTAATTCCATGACCGCATGGGTCAGTTGGGTTGGGTGATGAATCTGATCCCGGCCTGAGCGGGGTACCTGCCGCAGGTAGCGGTTCGGTCGCTGCTCCACCCTGGGCAAGAAGCGCGACAACTCGGTCAAAGCCATTTCATAGACGCCTCGCTTGAATTCGACCACCATGTCCAGGGGCACCCAATAGTCGTTCCAGCGCCAGGCGTCGAATTCGGGGTGATCGGTGGCGCGCAGATTGAGTTGCCAGTCCTGGCCCAGTAATTGGAGCAGGAACCAGATCTGCTTCTGGCCCTTGTAGTGGCCTCGAGCTTCGCGTCGGATGTAACGATCCGGCACCTCATAGCGCAACCAGTCACGGGTGCGGGCCACGATGCGCACATGTTCGGGATGAAGCCCGACTTCCTCGCCCAATTCCCGATACATGGCCTGTTCTGGGTTTTCACCCCGGTCGATGCCACCCTGTGGAAACTGCCACGAATGCGTGCGAATCCGCTTGCCCCAAAAAACCTGATTTTTCTGGTTAAGCAAGATGATGCCGACGTTAGGCCGAAAGCCGTCCCGGTCAAGCATAATCAAACCCCAAATTTTTAAACTGAGTCCATTATGCACGGCAAGCGTCAGGCATCAAGTGGACCGGGCCAGCCTTACACCCGTATTTACCCCATGAAAGCATCCAGATTTTTCGTTTCAACCCTGAGAGAAGCCCCGGCCGACGCTGAGGTTGTCAGCCACAAGCTGATGATGCGCGCGGGCATGATCAGAAAACTCGGGGCCGGAATCTACAACTTCATGCCCATGGGCCTGCGGGTGATTCGCAAGGTTGAGGCCATTGTTCGTGAGGAGATGAACCGTGCCGGCGCAGTGGAATTAACCATGCCAGTGGTTCAGCCAGCCGAGCTTTGGCAGGAGACGGGACGCTTTGCCAAGATGGGGCCTGAGCTGTTGCGCATCAAGGACCGGCATGATCGTGACTTTGTGATCCAGCCAACCAGCGAAGAGGTGGTGACTGACATCGCACGCCAGGAGTTGCGTAGCTACAAGCAACTGCCCAAGAACTTCTATCAGATCCAGACCAAGTTCCGTGATGAACGGCGCCCCCGCTTTGGGCTGATGCGCGGGCGCGAGTTCATCATGAAAGACGCCTACAGCTTTGACCGTGATTCAGCTGGCGCACAAGCCAGCTATCAGGCCATGGCGCAAGCCTATCGCCGCATCTTCGACCGATTCGGTCTCAGGTACCGGGCAGTCGCTGCTGACAGTGGGGCCATTGGCGGGGACCTGAGCGAAGAATTCCAGGTGATCGCCGCCACGGGTGAAGATGCCATTGTGTATTGCCCGAATAGCCAATACGCAGCCAATATGGAAAAGGCCGAGGCGCTGGCGCCCCAGGGTCCTCGTAAAACGCCCTCACAAAACCTGCAACTGGCGCCGACTCCCGGCAAGAGCACCTGCGCCGAGGTGGCTGAACTGTTGGGCCTGCCCCTAGCCAATACCGTGAAGTCCATTGTGCTGGCAACAGACGAAATCAATGAACGTGACGAGGTCGTCACCTCGAAAGTGTGGCTACTCCTGCTGCGTGGCGACCATGACATGAACGAGGTCAAGGTGGGCAAGCTGCCAGGTTTGGACATGGGATTCCGTTTTGCAACCACGGTAGAGATCGAGTTGCATTTCGGTTGCAAACCCGGTTATCTAGGGCCCGTGGGTCTGAAAAAACCCTTGACGGTGGTTGCTGACCGCGAAGTGGCATTGATGGCTGACTGGGTCTGTGGCGCCAACCAGATGGACCACCATATCACCGGCGTCAACTGGGGCCGTGATCTGCCCGAGCCCGACCTGGTGGCTGATATTCGCAACGTGGTGACCGGCGACATGTCGCCCGATGGCCAGGGTGAACTGGCGATCGAGCGCGGTATCGAGGTCGGTCATGTATTCTTTCTGGGCAGCAAGTACAGCAGTGCCATGAATGCCACCTTTCTCGATGAGGACGGCAAGCCCAAGTTGTTTGAAATGGGCTGCTATGGCATCGGTATCACCCGGTTGCCAGCGGCGGCTATAGAACAAAATCATGATGAACGGGGCATCATCTGGCCTGATGCGATTGCGCCTTTCACCGTGGTACTGTGCCCGATCGGTATGGAGCGCAGCACCCAGGTTAAAGAAAGTACAGAAGCCTTGTACCAGGAATTGCTGGCCGCACATGTGGATGTGATTTTGGATGACCGTGGTGAGCGACCCGGCGCTATGTTCGCCGATTGGGAGCTGATCGGGGTGCCGCACCGCGTCGTGATCTCGGACAAGGGCCTCAAGGAGGGCCAGCTCGAGTACCAGCATCGGCGGGATGCAACGGCTACCCGCGTGGGAGTTGCAGAGAGTGTGACATTTCTCAAGGGCCGGCTGGGTATGTGACCATGCTGATACGCCGGCATTTGCTGCAACTGGCCGGGTTCGGGGGGCTGAGCTTGCCTTGGCCTTTGGTATGGGCGGGTTCCCAGCTCGAGGAACCCCTGATGGACTCGGTTCGTACAGCCCTCAGTGCGGCGGTATCAAACCAGGCCCCACCCGTACCCGACTTTGGCAGTACTGAGGCCAAGCTGAGCTATCTGCGCTGGTTGGGCGCCATGAGTGAAAAGTTACGCAGTAAGAAACCGGATTGGTCTGCGCGCCGAGACTTTCTGCAGACGGTTTGGTATGAAAGCAGGCGTGCCGGGCTCGAGCCCGCCCTAGTACTGGGACTGATTCAGGTGGAGAGCGGATTTCGCAAGTTTGCTGTTTCCGTGGCAGGTGCCCGCGGTTACATGCAGGTCATGCCCTTTTGGATGCGCTTGATTGGCGACGGCGATGAAGGGAGACTTTTTCATCTGCAGACCAACTTGCGATTTGGCTGCGTCATCTTGCGCCATTACCTTGACACCGAGCGTGGCGACCTTTTTCTGGCACTTGGGCGCTACAACGGATCGCGTGGCAAGGATCCTTACCCAAAGGCTGTGCTCGCTGCCAAGCGACAGTGGGACCATACGGACAAAACCCCACCTGCCAATTCGGCTGTTTCTCAGCGAGCCGACCGACCAGGCTGAGCAGTCAGCCACTGCCTAGATTTTTAGCAATTTGTGCAATGCAAGGATTGGTGGGGCCTGCGCCGGGTGCTCTCTGCTTTATCCACAGGGTTGCCCACTTGTTAAGTGGAAATCTGTAGCGGGGACCCAAAAAATTCAGTAAGTACGTACTGACGCGATAGAACAAGAAAATTAAGATGCTCAACCAGAATTTTGCAGGGCGAGGCCAGCATGTTCACGCAAGGGATGAAAGTGGATTTTTGGAAAGCGCTCTTGCGCCAGGCGCACATCGTAGGGTGACGTGCAAAGATAGGCCAGGGTGTTGGCTGCATCACGGGCCAGGCGCTGGGGATAGGCATCGCAAAAGGCTTTCAAATCGGCCCCTGTGTCTGCGCTGATCCAGCGTGCTCCGGTGTACTGGCAGCCTTCCAAACGTATATCAGCGTCATACTCGCTCTTGAGCCGATGCTGGACCACCTCAAACTGTAGCTGACCCACGGCACCCAACAGCATGTTGCCACCGATTTCAGGTCGGAATACCTGAATCGCGCCTTCTTCACCCAGTTGAGCCAGGCCTTGCTGTAACTGTTTGGTGCGCAGGGGATTTTTGAGGACCACGGTCATGAACAGCTCAGGCGCGAAAAAAGGCAGACCGGTGAATTGCAGGGCAGCCGTACCATCGGTGATCGTGTCGCCGAGCTGAACGCCGCCATGGGTGGTAAAGCCCACGATGTCACCCGCATAGGCTTCTTCAACTGCCTCGCGTCGCTGACTCATGAAGGTGACCACACTGGTCGGTCTCAGTTCTTTGGCTGTTCGCTGAACTCGCAATTTCATGCCGGGCTGATACCTTCCGGAACAGATGCGAACAAAGGCGATGCGGTCGCGGTGATTGGCGTCCATATTGGCCTGGACCTTGAAGACCACCCCGGAAAAAACCATCTCTTCGGGTTGCACGAGTTTTGAGACGGTTTCCTTATTGACAACCAGCGAACTGGTTCGGGGTTTGGGCGAAGGCGCCAGTTCGACCAGAGCGTCCAAGACCTCCATCACCCCGAAATTGTTGACCCCGGAGCCAAAAAAAACGGGGGTCTGCTTGCCGGCAAGAAAAGCCTCACGGTCAAAAGTGGGGGAGGCGCCAGTGGCCAACTCCATGCCGTCCAGAGCCGCCTCGTAGGTGCTGCCAAAACGGGTCTTGAGGACATCGGAATCGGCCAGGCGGATATGTTCGAAGTCCTGGGGGCGGCGATCACTGCCAGCCTCAAAAACCGAAAGCGTTTGGCTGTGCAAATTGATGATGCCGCCAAAGGACTTGCCTTGACCCACAGGCCATGTCATCGGGACACAGGGCATGCCCAGTTCGCGTTCCACTTCATCAAGAATGTCCAGCGGATCGCGCACCTCACGGTCCATCTTGTTGACAAATGTGATGATTGGAGTGTCGCGCTGGCGGCAGACCTCGATCAGGCGACGGGTTTGCGCTTCCACGCCGTTGGCTGCATCGATCACCATCAAGGCGGAATCGACAGCCGTCAGGACTCGGTAGGTGTCCTCACTGAAGTCCTTGTGTCCGGGCGTGTCCAGCAGGTTGACTACGTGCTCTCTGTATTGCATCTGCATCACCGAACTGGCCACTGAGATTCCGCGCTGCTTTTCGATTTCCATCCAGTCGCTGGTGGCGTGCCGACTGGCTTTGCGAGCCTTTACCGAACCGGCAATCTGTATGGCGCCAGAAAATAACAGCAGTTTCTCAGTGAGGGTCGTCTTCCCCGCGTCTGGGTGCGAGATGATGGCAAAAGTACGGCGGCGCCGCGTTTCGGAGGCAAAAGACAAGGGAAACTCCAGGGGGTCACAGGCATCTGAGATGCCTAATGAGGCGCTCGGTCCACAAGCGGGAAACGAGCGGAAATCTACGGAACAGATTTTACCGGCTTGAGCCGATGCCAAGCTATGGATGAGGCCCGCTTAGGTGCAAGCTGTGGCGGTACCACTGGCGCCAGGGTCGCGGCACTTTAGGAGCGACCTTTGGCGCTTGTCAGTAGCCTGCTAGATCAAGCCACTCAAGAGTGGTCAGACTCAGCTGGCCCACAGTATTGAGCAACAGGGCTTACTGGGTTGCGATCTTGGCCGCCTTGACCAGAATGGCATTGGATGCCACTTCATTGCGCAAATAAGTGTCGTATTGCTCAGGGGTGAAGATGTTGGCGTCTACCCCCATTTTTCCGTAACGCTCTTTCATCTCAGGTGACTGGAGCGCCTTAACGGTCTCAGCATGGAGTTTGTTCACCAGCTCACGCGGCATCTTGGAGGGGACGGTCATTCCAACATAAAAGTTGTAAGCAGAGTTAGGGACGCCAGCTTCCTCGGTGGTGGGGGTGTCCGGCGCTCCCGAGGCGCGTTTGCTGGATCCAACGGCGAGCATCATGAGGCGGCCATCTTTGGCCAGCGGCAGGACATTGCTGACCGGACAGAAGCAGAAATCAACCCGACCCGCCATGAGGTCGGTCAGGGCCTCGGCAGTGCCCTTGTAGGGCACCTGGGTGCCTTCAAAGCCTGCACCCAAGCGAAAACGCTCTGCGTTCAGATGGGTGGCGCTGCCTGAGCCGACAGTGGCGTAGTTGATCTTGCCCGGGTTGGCCTTGGCAAAAGCCACCAAATCCCTGACCGACTTGAAGCTGCTTTTGGGTGAGACCGCCAGCGCATTGGGAATATTGGCCAGCATCGTGATGCCCGAAAAATCTTTCAAGACATCAAAGGGCAGGTTGGGAATGGTAGATGGCACCACGGTGGCTGAGGATGAATGCACCAGCAAGGTGTAACCATCCGGATCGGCCTTGGCAACCAGGTTCATGGCAATCGAACCGCTTGCGCCAGGACGATTCTCTACGACAAAGGGCTGACCTAATTGCTGCGTCAGGCGCTCGGCCAGCGCGCGGGCCACAATGTCAGTGGCACTACCGGCTGGCAATGAAACGATGACCCGCACAGGTTTGGTGGGCCAGGACTGGGCCCATGACGAGCTGGCAAGCACCAGGGCTGCGAGAAGAAGAATCAGACGCTTCATAGGGTTGTCTCCGTTTCGTTGAACTATTTACTTATGGGGTGCAAAGCGGGTCCGATATTAAGCGAAATGGGGCAGTATGCCAGCCCTGTGAGCAGGCTGATTCCAATTTATAATTAATTCGTTCGAGGAGCGTTGCAGCTCGTCCTGCCCTGTAGGCAGACAAGTTAGGCTCGAACTTGAAGTCAAGGACTTCCCTCCCAAACTGCGCTCACCCACTGTAATGATGTGAGGTGAGCCGTTCCGGCAAGCACCATCTCCAGTGGCGTTCAAACGTTCTGAATCGGAGTATCTATGAGTGCTGTTCTAAAACCTGCCCAAGACTATGTGGTCGCCGACCTGGCGCTGGCCGAGTGGGGCCGCAAGGAAATTCGGATCGCCGAGACCGAGATGCCTGGACTGATGGCGATACGCGATGAATACGCCAAAACTCAGCCCTTGAAAGGTGCGCGGATTACGGGTTCCCTGCACATGACAATTCAGACGGCTGTGCTGGTCGAGACACTGGAAGCCTTGGGCGCGCAGGTGCGCTGGGCATCCTGCAATATTTTTTCTACCCAGGATCATGCCGCTGCCGCCTTGGTTGCCAAAGGAACGCCAGTCTTTGCCTACAAGGGCGAGTCGCTGAAAGACTATTGGGATTACACCCACCGTATTTTTGAATTTGGATCCAAAGGCAGCGATGCTGAAGGTCCCAACATGATTCTGGATGATGGCGGGGACGCCACCTTGCTGATGCACCTGGGCAAGAATGCAGAAAAGGACGCGTCCCTGGTTGCCAACCCCAAGAGCGAAGAGGAGCGGGAGCTTTTTGCCGCCATCAAGGCCAAGCTGGCTGAGGACCCAACCTGGTACAGCCGCAAGTCATCTCAGATCATTGGTGTGACTGAGGAGACCACCACCGGCGTCCATCGCTTGAAGGAAATGAGCGCCAAGGGCTCGTTGATGTTCCGCGCCATCAATGTCAATGACTCGGTCACCAAAAGCAAATTTGACAACCTCTATGGCTGCCGTGAATCTCTGGTCGATGGCATCAAGCGCGCCACCGATGTCATGATTGCCGGCAAGGTGGCTGTGGTTTGTGGATACGGAGATGTCGGCAAAGGTTCGGCCCAGGCCCTGCGCGCCTTGTCAGCCCAGGTGTGGGTGACTGAAATCGATCCGATCAACGCGCTGCAGGCGGCCATGGAAGGCTACCGCGTGGTGACCATGGATTACGCAGCCGACAAGGCAGATATTTTTGTCACTACCACGGGCAACAAGGATGTCATCACCTACGAGCACATGACCCGGATGAAAGATCAATCCATCGTGTGCAACATTGGTCACTTTGACAATGAAATCCAGGTTGCACTTTTGGAGGAAAAGTGTGCCTGGGAAGAGATCAAGCCCCAGGTTGACCATGTGATCTTTGCGGACGGCAAGCGCATCATCCTGCTGGCCAAGGGTCGGCTGGTGAACCTGGGCTGCGGCACTGGCCACCCCAGTTTTGTCATGTCTTCAAGCTTTGCCAATCAGACCATTGCCCAGATTGAGCTGTTCAATCACAGTGATTTTTATGAGCAAGGCAAGGTCTATGTGTTGCCCAAGCATCTTGATGAAAAAGTGGCTCGCTTGCACCTGAAAAAAGTAGGTGCCATGTTGACCGAATTGACCGACGAGCAGGCGGCTTATATTGGGGTGCCAAAACAGGGCCCTTACAAGACTGACACCTACCGTTATTGAGCGCTGGCGCGTGGTCGCACCATGTCGGGGGGCGGTGGCCGGTAATCCCCGCTGATCCCGGGTCAACCGGATTGTCAGTGCGCCATCCGCCTGATGGTGCCTCCTGTACCTCCTGCTTGTTGCGCGCTGCTGCATTTTTTAACATTGGCTTCCATGCGAGCTGATCAACTTCTTGTCGAGCGTGGCTTGGCGGCATCACGTGCCCAGGCGCAGCGGTTGATTGGCGCTGGCGTTGAATGGCGACTGAGCCCGATGTTGCCGTGGCGAAAGGTGACCAAAAACGGGGAGGAACTTGCCCAGGGCACCGAACTTCGCTTGTTGGATGCCGCCGAAGCCCGCTATGTCTCGCGCGGCGGGCTCAAGCTTGAGGGGGCGCTCAGGCAGGTGTCACTGTCGGTCCAGGGGACGCAGTGCCTCGATGTGGGCCAATCCACCGGGGGCTTTACCGACTGCCTCTTGCAACAAGGCGCGGCTCGGGTGGTTGGCGTGGACGTGGGGCGTGATCAGTTGCACGAGCGTCTGCGCAAGGACCTTCGCGTGACCTGCCTGGAAGGCTTGAATGCCCGATTTCTTACGCCTGCGACTCTGGCCCAGGCCTGGGATCTGGCAATGAGCGAGGTCGTGAAGGATGAAGAGGATAACGAGACTCAACCGCAGGCGCCTTATGCCTGGATGCGCAATGGCGGTGAGATTGGCGACGACTATGACGACAGCAACGACGCCAAGGAGCATGAGATCGAGGCCTTCAAGTCGCAGCGGGCTGTCCGTGCCAAGGCAGTGGCTGAAGGCGTTTTGCCAGAACAACGACGGCGGCGAAGCGAATTGATCGATGTCCAGATCAATCCGGTCTTTCAGTTGATTACTGGCGATCTGTCGTTCATCTCCTTGACCTTGGTGTTGCCTGCCCTGGTGCCACTGCTGGCCAATGGCGGCCACATCCTCATGCTGGTCAAACCTCAGTTCGAGCTCCAGCCCTCGCAGGTGGGCAAGGGCGGCATCGTGCGAGATCCAGCCTTTTATCTCCAAGTGGAACAGAAATTACGCGCGGCCTGTGCGTCGCTTGGGTTGCTGGTGCTGGCATGGTGTGATTCGTCGATCACCGGGGGGGACGGCAACCGTGAGTTTTTTATTTTTGCAAGCAAATCCTGAAGAGGTGCGTATGAGTGAGCAGAACCTTCCACTGAGCATTGAATTCTTTCCACCCAAAACGCCTGAAGGTGTGGTCAAACTGCGTAATGTGCGACAGCAACTCTATGCCCTTAAGCCTGAGTATTGCTCGGTGACTTTCGGCGCGGGTGGATCCACGCAGGAGGGGACTTTTTCAACCGTCCGCGAAATCCTCTCAGAAGGCGTGCCGGCGGTCTCCCATATTTCCTGTATTGGATCGACTAAAGCCTCGATTCAACAAAATCTGAAAACTCTCAAGGCCATGGGCGTCAAGCGTTTGGTCACCTTGCGCGGTGACTTACCCAGTGGTTACGGCATGGGTGGTGAATTTCAGCATGCCAGTGACCTGGTAACCTTTATCCGCGCTGAAACCGGGCAGGACTTTCACATCGAAGTCGCTGCTTATCCTGAAATGCACCCTCAGGCTCGCAGCTTTGGCGAAGATATCCGGGCCTTTGCCGACAAAGTCAGGGCCGGTGCAGATTCGGCCATTACCCAATATTTCTACAACCCGGATGCCTATTTCCGTTTCGTCGAGGAAGTCGATGCCTTGGGGATCAACGTCCCGATCGTCCCCGGCATCATGCCGATCACCAGTTCAACCCAGTTGATGCGTTTCTCCGATGCCTGTGGCGCCGAGATACCTCGTTGGATTCGCCTGCGCCTGCAGGGTTTTGGTGATGACTCAGCCAGCATCAAGGCTTTTGGCATGGATGTGGTGACTGATTTGTGCGAGCAACTGCGCGCCGGTGGCGCCCCTGCACTTCATTTCTACAGTATGAACCAGAGCCTTGCCACGCTGGAGATTTGCAGGCGGCTATCGCTGAACTGATTGAATCCTGCTGCCAGCAGACATCAACTTAGTTCAGCTTATTCTTGCTCTGCGTCACCAGGTAAATGCCAGGAAGAATCAGCAAGATACCGGTGGCATGGTAGGGCTGGAGCGCTTCGCCCAAGGCAAGCCATGAAATCAGGCCGGTATACAGGGGCGACAGATACATCACGACACTCACTTTTGCTGCGCCCAATTCGCGTTGCATGACCGAGTAAGCCAGATAGGCACCAACTCCCGGAATGACGGCGGCGATCAGGGCCAGCATGAAGCCATCATGGGTCATTGCCGGCCCAGCCGACTGGACAAACTCCCATACGGCAAAAGGCAGATTCACCACGGCCCCAGCCAGGCTGATGACTGCAAGCCGGGAGCCTGCACCCAGGGGGCTGGGCCATTTCTTCAGCAGCAAAGCGTAAAGGCTCCAGGACAGGGTGGCCGCCAGTAACCAGCCGTCGCCGGGCGCGAACTGCACCATTGTGAGGGCGGTCCACTGGCCTTTGACCACCACATGCAAAACACCCAGCAGGGCCATGGCCAGTCCGACCGTCTGAGTCAGGCGGAACCGTTCATGGAGCCAAAGGGCGGACCCCAGAACGATCAGAATGGGTGAAATCGAATAGAGCAGCCCAATATTGGCACCACTGGTGGTTCGGGCGGCAATGTAAACCCAGGCGCCGCAGATCCACATCCCCAGAGCGCCCAGGACCAGGTGTTGCTTCCAGTCCGCAAAAATCTGCCGTCGATGAACCCAAAGTTCGTTCGGGTTGATCAGCGCAAACAGGAAACTCGCCAGCAACCAGCGCATCATGGCCAGCATGTGGGGCTCGATGACGCCCGGCGCCTTGCGGGCGACCAAGGCGTTAACTGACCAAAGAGCCGGTGTGATGAAAATCATGAGTAAAGCCAGGCGGCGTCGAGATTCAGCGTGCATGGTCAACTGAAGAGAAAAAGTTTATTCGGCTGAATCCAGGGTAAAGCCCGCGTGGGGATCCTGTCCCAGGACCTCGACCATCTGGGGCAGGGCAACTTGCAGCATGGATTTGAGCGTGTGCGGTGGATTGATGATGAACATGCCCGAGGCTGGCAAGCCCCCGCGGCCGTGTTCATCTGACTTGCCTGATTTGACCGTCAGGCTGGCCAGCAGCCATGGCCTGCCTGCCTTGCCAGCCAGGGATTTCAGTCGGCGTGGCAAATCATGAGCTTCTGGGCGAGGGATGATCGGGTACCAGATGGCGTATACGCCTGTGGCAAATCGCTTCAGGGCATCCCCAAGCATGGTTTGCACGCGGGCGTAGTCACTCTTGATCTCATAGCTTGGATCGCACAGGACCAGCCCGCGTCGTGAGGGAGGGGGCAGATATTGTCGAACGCCTTCGAATCCGTCTTCGATCTGTACTGTGACCTGGCGACCCGCCTCTAAGGACTTGACATTCAACTGCAGGGCCCGGGCATCCGTTGGGTGCAATTCGAACAGTTTGAGCCGATCCTGTGGCCGCAGCAAACGATGCACCAGAAATGGTGATCCCGGGTAATGACGTAGCTGACCCGAGCGGTTGAATTCAGCAACCAAAGCCAGATAGTCCTGTAAAACGGGAGCCAGCGCCTGTTGGTTTGTCATACCGGCCAGCTGGCCAATGCCCGCACTGGCTTCATTGCTGGTGAGTGCATGCCGGCTGTCCAGCCGGTACACACCGGCTCCGGCATGGGTGTCCAAAACTGTGATGGACGCTTCTTTCTGAGTCAGATACTTGAGTAGGGCGATCAGGGTGGAGTGCTTGAGGACATCGGCATGATTGCCGGCGTGAAAGGCATGGCGATAACTGAACATAGGCGCCAATGGTACTGGCCCTGAGGCACCCCGCGACAGAGGCATTGTTCAAGGCGGCCAGTAAGAGGCCTATAAAGGCTTGAAACTTTGTATAATCTACGGTTCTGTAGCGTTTACAACCCCGCGACGGAGCTTTCTTTGCCACCTAAGAGGTTCTCACAAGAGGAACACCGACCGTGGAAAAGGGTTGTCTTAACTTTTAAGAGTTCACTCATGACTACGTTCAGCGCAAAACCCGCTGACGTGACGCACGAGTGGTTTGTGATTGACGCCACCGA